>JAHLFB010000020.1 GCA_018884025.1 Candidatus Phocaeicola faecipullorum | reverse complement strand
CTTTTTTTACGGATTTTGGCATATAAATCGTGTTTGTGCGTTTAATTTCCATGAAATGTAGTGGCTATTGCTGAAACTCTTCCGCGTAGAAACCGTTACACGTTCGTGTAACGCGTGTAACACGAACGTGAAACGAGTGTAACACATACGTGTAACGGGCGCAACACGTACGTGTAACGGTAACTATGTATAGGCATTGGGATATATAGAATTTTAAATTATCAATTCTGAATACTTGTATATTAGGATATTTTTATAATTTTACGAATATTCAAATAATCGGTAAATATTAAGGGTTTTATGATGAAGAAAATTCTATTTGTGTTTTTGTTGTTGTCCGTTCTCAGGGGAAACATTGTTTGTGGACAGTCTGTGATTGACAGTTTGCGAATCGAAATGTCTAAGTTGGGTGATGCGGACACTCATAATGAAAAGAAAGCCGAGATATGTTTAAGGCTTAGTGAAGAGTACGAATCATTCAATACAGATTCTTTTAATTATTTTATAGATAAAGGCTTTTCTTTTTACGGAAAGCCGGATTACGGAAGCCGTGTATATCTGGGTCTTGTCAATGCCGGGGCTGATTATCATTTCCTGAACGGCGATTTCAGAACGGCGAAATCGATGTTCGAGGAGGCATTGGCCCATGCTCCGGCATTAAAGGAACGCGATTATGCGTTCGAGTCGTCCGTTGCCATGTCATTGGGGGTAACATGCAAGAAGCTAGGGTTGACGGATTCCACATTATATTATTATAACCGCGCCACGGACTTGGGCAAAATATCAGGCGACAAAAGCACGCTCGCTGCCATATATTATAATATAGGTGCAATGTATTTCGCCAGCGAACGGTATGACGACGCATTGTCAAACGGAAAATTGGCAGCCGGATACGCTGATGAGTCCGGCTATACGGACATGTATATGTATTCTCGTATATTGATTGCTGCGGCATATGCCAAACAAAAAAGATACGACTTGTCTGTGAGCATATTTAAGGACAATATCGAGAAAGCCCTGCGGCTCGACCGCAAGCTTCTTGCCATGAGTTCTTTCGCGCCACTGCTTTCGACATATCAATTGTGGGAGAAAAAAGATTCCGTGATGATATATCTTGACAAGTATGAACGATACATCGGGGAAATACCGCAGGGAAGCCCGACGGCACTTGAGCTTATGACCACACGCGCCAGCATTTATAACTGGATGGGCGAATACGGTAAATGTATCGACATGCTGCTGGCTAATCCGCAGGTGCAGGCACAAATAAGTTTCGAGACATACCATAAACTGCTTGCCCAGGCCTATAAAGGTCTTGGTGATTATAAAAGCGCATATAAAAACCTGCAGGAGGCGTATGCTTATTGTGATTCGATAACGAAAACACGGGTAAACACGGAAATGTCGGAACTGAACGCAAAACTGAACATTAATGCCAAGGAACTGGAAATATCAAGGCTGGAAAATGAAAAAGCTCTCCAGAAAGCATCTCAGGTAAGGCTGGGAATATACATGGGCGTGATTATAATAATATTGTTCATTGTCATCCTGATGCTGCAGCACAAACGTAAAATACAACGCAAAGAGTCGGAACTGAATTCAGCCAAACGGTATATCGAAGGACTGGAAAACGAGCGCAAGCGTCTGGCCAAGGATTTGCACGACGGGGTGTGCAGCGATTTGCTTGGAGTGATAATGCAGATGAAAAGAAGCGATGTCTCCGATAAGGGATGTGACAGCGCAGTGGAGATGCTGGAAAACATAAGGTCGGGGGTAAGGACGATTTCGCATGAACTGATGCCTCCAAGTTTCCAGCTTACAGACCTTGATGAAATGTTATACGATTATTTTGCCAAAATGGAGGAACAGACAGGAATGCGTATTGAGTATGTTTCACATTCGGACAGCGGTTGGAACCTGATTTCACACAAGGTGGGTTATGAAGTTTATCGTATCGTACAGGAAATATTGAGCAATATGATTAAATATAGCGGTGCCGGAAAGATAGATGTCAGGATGGAACATGACGGGGAAACGCTCAGGCTGGTCGTCTCGCATGACGGCAATTGGGATGAAGACGGCAACAAAAAACGCGGTATAGGTATGCGTACCATAGACGACAGGTTAAAGACCATTGGCGGCACTTATTCCATAACCCGGGAGAACGGGGTGTCTATAAGCATAAATGTAAATCTGTCGGGAAATACAGGCAAACGGTAAAAATCACGGATTTCAGTGAATTTTCTTTCCTTATATTTATGTTCCTTTGCATTGATAAAGCAAATTTATTTGTTTAATTGTAAATGAACGTTGTAAGTGAGGTATATGGGCTTGGAAAATGATGAAATGAAATACAAGGCTCCCGGAGTTTTATTGGTGGACGACCACGCCTTGATACTCCAGGGGATAAAGTTCATAGTGGATGGAATGTCTGGAGTAGGCGAGGTATGCACGGCGTCATCAGCGGCTGAAGCCATAGCGTTGATAAAGGAAAAATCATTTTGCGTTTGTTTGCTTGATATAGAGTTGCCCGATTTGAGTGGTTTTGAACTCCTTGAGATAATAAGAGAGAGATGTCCGGGCTCGCGCATAATTGTAAATACGATGCATGAGGAAACCTGGATAGTGAAGAAACTGCTGCGGATGGGCGTTGACGGCGTAATACTGAAGTCGGCAGATACGAATGAGATTAGGAATGCGTTGGAAAGCGTGTTGAGGGGTGAGAAATACTTCTGTGAAGGTTTTAATAAAATACGGAAAAGATTGAGATTCAGCATTAACGCTCCCGACTACCGGTCGTTGCTCACCAACAGGGAGATTGACGTGCTGAAAGCCATAGCGTCGGGGATGCAGACCAAGGAGATAGCCGAGAGGCTTCATGTCTCCGTAAATACGGTTGAGACACACCGCAAAAGCCTGTTTATGAAATTCGAGGTGAGGAACGCGGTGGAACTGGTTCTGAAGGCTATAAACAATGGTATAATCCATCTTGACCCGAATAAGAATATTTAAACTAACAAACTCAAAAAAAAACTTATATTCATTATGAAAGCATTTTATTCATTATTGCTGTTGATGGCTGTTACATTGACGGCATGCGACGAGACTATTACGGAGAAATTTCTTCAGTTGGCCGACGGGACTTCGACATCGCTTGTATTCAATGCTGATGAAAATACCGAAGCTACAATCAAGTTTACGGCAGATGCCGCGTGGACGGCGTCTGTAAGTGAAGTTGCCGCATCAAAAAGCGGGGAGAGCATTTCATGGCTCAAACTGAGTGCCTATGGCGGAGAAGCGGGCGATTGCACCATCACGGCATCAATCACGAGAAACTACACCGGGGCATCGCGCAAGGCGGAGATAAAGATTGTCTGCGGCGACAGCGAAATCGTTATAACAGTGGAGCAGAAAGGCGAGACATCTGCCGGAACGGTGGCGAAGAAAATCAAAAAGATAGTTTATACGGAAGAAGACAACAGTGCTGTGGACGAGGGCCATACACCTTATGAATACAGCAGAGATATGGAATTTTCGTATTACGATGATGGCACGGTGGCAAGAATAACGATGAACGATGTGGATGAGTATGACTATGAAACAACTACGATATACAGTTTCAACTATGACGTAGTGGGCGAAATACAAATGGAAGAGAAAGAGTTAGGTGAATCTGGCGAGACATACAATTATGTGATTAAACTCGATGACAGGGGAAATGCCACAGAGCTTAGAAGTAGCGGCAATAGCCGGCCGATGGCTACCTTCGGTTATACAAACGATGTACGTCTTGCAAAGGTGGAGGCTTACGACGAGTACTCCGATGGCAGTGTGGATTATCGTACTACGTTCGATTACGAGAATGGAATGATAACCAAGATATCCGACTTCTATGGATATGATACTGATACATACGAGTTGGACGATACATATTACACCAACAAATATCCTAACAACGGCATGATAGATATGATGGCGTATATGGTCGAGCCGGGAGAAGATGATGATTTAAGCATTCTTTTTTATATCGGATGTCTTGGTAAGACCAGCGATTATTTGTTGGAAAAGTCTTTCATTATGGATGACGCACTTATTGATGCGAATGGTGAAATTGATTACGAATATTGCAATAAGCGCAAGAATCCTGGCGAAAAGATTGAAACTGTTGAATATACTTCTGTAGAACATTCGGAAGGACCGTCTCCGATAGAATATGAGTTTGATGCTGATGGAAACGTTACTAAAATAATCGAATCCACATCTTATAAGGTATATAAAGGTTCGTATGAAATCTGGACAACGAATGAAAAGCGTACTGCTACTGTGTGGAATCCTTATGAAGAAAAAGAGGAAACGATGACGTATTATGAAACGGAAACCAAAAATGAAACAAGCAAATACGTAAAATCCGGAAAAGACTCTCGTACCTATACCATAAGCTACTAAGCACATAGTATTGTACATTAGTAAATTATAATGGCGTTTAAACAGTATTTAAATACCGTTTGAACGCCATTATAATTTTTATTCCATTTCCACCATATCAGGAATCATCCAGATGATTTCTTCTGATACGCCTTTTGAGGAAAGCATCTCCGTATCTTTTGAGAACATATCATAAAACGATGATTTTCTGTTTGAAAGTTCGTTTGCTTTCTTGTAAAATCTGATGCCTGATGTTATATCATTGTTTACCATATATACATGTCCCATATTCATCCAGTCTTCGGCTGTCGCATCAGGCTTTTCTATCACTTTTTCATATATTTTAATTGCCTCTTCATACCTTCCGGTCATGAAATAGCACCATGCTATTGCTCTTTGGGCAGATGTTCTTCCTTTAGTGAGATATTCCACTTTGAACATATATTTCAGTGCGTCGTCGTATCTGTCATTCATTATGTATATCTGTCCAATCTGGTTACAGATATTTATGCTGTCCGGATTTGCCTTTTCTGCCTCTTTCAGATATTCCAGCGCTTTTATGTAGTTGCCTTTTTTTCTGTAGCACAGGGCCAGATTTTTCAGTGTCCATTCATTTCCGGAGTCAAGTATATTGGCTGTTTCAAGTGCTCTGATAGCAGATTCATAATTTTCGTTGAGTATATGTCCGTATCCTATTTTCTGGAAGGCTTCAACATTCGTTGGATCTTCTATTATAATCTCCAGATATAGCAGTAGTGCTGCTGTGGTGTACCCTTTGGCAAACAAGTAGTCTGCCAGTGGCTTTATTTTTTCATCTTCTTCCAACAAATCGTGTATCTGTCTGTTCTCCCATATTTTCATATTTTCGTTGAAGATATCTATCTTGTCGTTTTTAGTACCCCATAGCTTGCAGAAACGGTACATATCCTGAATGAAATGTCTGCTTTCCATTCGTCGTATGTTTTTTTCGCTTTCAGTACCTTCCTGTTCCTTAAGTATCTGATTCTGTGCGGATAGTCCTGAATTAAGGGCATCTACCGGTAGGCTTGGCATGGTTTTGAACGTCAGGCACAACGAAAACTTGTCGGAATTGCACATGTCTGTAGCGTTTTCCAACGTATTTATGAATGAGGCATAATTGTTTTGTGTGTCGGCATACATCTCGTAAATCTCCGGGATTTCCGGTCCGAAGATGCAGAACCAATGCGAAGGTTCATAGAAAAACGGATATCTTTTCAATTGGGAGAATGTACACATATTTGTGTCTGCTCCTTCCTGTCGGAGCATGTCAAGCTCCTTTATCTGGTCTTTAATTTTTTCTATGCTGTCTTTCCATTGCGGGTTTAGTTCTGTAAAATCCTCAATGTTTATCTCTGATATATCCTTTATCGGTTCAGTCATGCTGGACGATTTCATGATTGAGGGAATTATTTCGTCTCTCATCTTTTTATCTATACCTTCTGTATCAAGCGAAAGGATAAGTTGGAGGATTACAGTGTATAAATCATCGTAGAAATTAGGAGCATCCTTCATCAGTTCCAGTTCTTCGTGTAGGTTTGGATATGATAAATCTATCTGTTCCTCGTTGAGATGCAGGCAGATGACTATTCCTACAAGTGCGCGCTGGGATATTGCCGGACTTTTACAGTTCATGTACAGATATATCAGGAAACGGAATTTGTTTGGGTCCGGCAGATGCATCAGGCTTAGGCATACGGCAGATGCCATAAACGCCTTGTCGTTGTCGGAAATAGTCAGGGAATCTGCAATGGATGTAGCCTCCTGATATTCTTCGCTGCTCCATAAAACCGGTAACCATGTTTTGTTGAACATTTCGTCTGTTACTGCCTGATGTCTTTTCAGGATATCTTTCATCTTGTCTTTTGAACTGGCTTCGTCAACCATGGAAGCTATGCTCATTTCATCCTGTATTTCTTCCAGCATGAGGCGTATGTTGGAATAAGAACGCATGGGATAGTTCTTGCAGCTCATGTATTTGCGTGAGAGGTACGAGTTGTTGGCTTCAAGTTTGTGCTGAAGTTCTGTCTTATCGTTTAATGCAAATGCATTCTTGCATAATTGATTGTATATATTTTTCCTGTCAGGGTCTTTTACTCCCTGAGAGGCATATTGAATCATGAAGCCATATGTAGTTTTCAGATTTTCTATTTCAGATTTTATTTGCCAGTTGTCCGTTGATGAGGCAAACTCTGCCAGTTTGTCGAGTGCTTCTTTTAATTTGTGGTTAAGCAGCAATTTTTTTATTTCGATATACATAACGTTATTTCATTATTTAATCTACAAGCGCAAAAATAATAACTTTTTTGTAATTTTGCACCAACTATTTTATATGAGTTCTTTAGTTTTTTAGTTGGTTAGTGTTAACTTAAAAACTTAAAAACTCGAAAACTTGTAAACTTAAAATGACTATTTCAGAATTACAAAACTTATATGGGGAACATCCCAATATGAAAGGGTTGGCTTCAGTGCTGGGTAATGACAGTATAAAAACTATATATCTTGGCGGGGGGCACGGTTCATGTTTATCATTGTTCTTTTCGGCATATATCAGAAAACATCCGTCAGTTTATGTTTTTATCCTGAACGATAACGAGGAGGCCGGATATTTTTATCACGATATGGTGCAGGCCAACGGTGATGATGATATATTGTTCTTTCCGTCATCATACAGGAGGGCTATTAAGTATGGCCAGAAAGATGCTGCAAATGAAATTTTGCGTACTGAGGTATTGAGCAGGCTGGAGAAAAAAGAAGGAGTTACTGTGGTTACTTATCCTGAGGCTTTGGCGGAAAAAGTCGTTTCAAAGAAACTTCTTAATGATAAGACCGTTTCGCTTAAGGTCGGGCAGAATATAGAGACGGAAACCATATCCGCACAGTTGGTTGGCTTAGGCTTTGAGCATGTGGACTATGTCTATGAGCCCGGACAGTTTGCTACCAGAGGAAGCATACTCGACGTGTTCTCTTTTGCGTCGGAATATCCTTACCGTGTAGATTTTTTTGGCGACGAGATAGATAGCATAAGGACTTTTGAGGTTGAGACACAGTTGTCAAAAGATAAAAAGACTTCTGTCAATATAGTTCCAGAGTTGGCTGGGGTTACAGCTGATACTGTTACCTTTCTTGATTTCCTTCCGTCTGACACTGTATTGTGTGTGAAAGATTTGTTGTGGGTAAGAGAAAAAATTCAGTCTGTTCATGATGATGCTGTTGCTCCTCAAGCCATAGCTGCATCGGAAGATAATGGCGCAGAACTTCCGGATATACAAAAGACCATAATAACCGGAACAGACTTTACAAGCAAGGCTCTGTGTTTCCGAAGGATAGATTTCGGGGCGAAACCAATAGGTACTCCACAGTCCAAACTGGATTTCGAGACTTCTGTACAGCCGATTTTCCATAAGAATTTTGATATGGTATCGTCTTCTTTGACTGATTTCCTTCAAAGAGGGTATAAGATTTACATATGTTCCGACAGTTCAAAACAGACAGACCGTCTGAAAGATATATTCAAGGAAAGAAATGATAATATCGGGTTTGAACCTGTTGACCGTACGTTGCACGAGGGCTTTGTTGACCATACGTTGCGTATGTGTATTTTTACTGATCATCAGATATTCGACCGATTTCATAAATATAATCTCCGCAGTGACAAGGCACGTAGCGGAAAGGTAGCTCTGTCGCTGAAAGAGCTGAATCAGTTTGAGCCGGGCGATTATGTTGTACATATTGACCATGGTATAGGGCGTTTTGCCGGACTTGTACGCATTCCTAACGGAAATTCTACACAGGAAGTAATCAAACTGGTTTATCAGAACGACGATGTAGTGTTTGTGTCAATACATTCATTGCACAAAATATCCAAATATAAGGGTAAGGAAGGAGAACCGCCGCGAATAAGTAAACTTGGTACTGGAGCGTGGGAAAAAATCAAGGAGCGAACCAAGACCAAGATAAAGGATATTGCGCGTGACCTTATAAAGCTTTATTCCCAGCGCAAGCAGGAGAAGGGCTTCAAGTATAGTCCGGACAGTTTTCTGCAGCACGAGCTTGAGGCTTCTTTCCTGTATGAGGACACTCCAGACCAGTCTAAAGCTACGCATGACGTAAAGGCAGACATGGAGAGCGACCGCCCTATGGACCGTCTGGTTTGCGGCGATGTTGGCTTCGGGAAAACGGAGGTCGCTATAAGAGCTGCTTTCAAGGCTGTGGCTGATAACAAGCAGGTAGCTGTTCTCGTTCCTACCACAGTTCTCGCTTACCAGCATTTCCAGACATTCAGTAAGAGACTTGAAGGTTTTCCGTGCAAGGTGGAATACCTCAGCCGCGCGCGTTCGGCAAAAGATACCACCCGTATCCTAAAGGAACTGGCGGACGGAGAGGTGAATATACTCATAGGTACACATAAGATTATAGGCAAAAACGTGAAATTTAAGGACTTGGGACTTCTCATCATAGACGAGGAGCAGAAGTTCGGAGTAAGCGTAAAGGAGAAACTTCGCCAGATAAAGGTGAATGTGGATACTCTTACCATGACAGCCACGCCTATACCGCGTACATTGCAGTTCTCTCTTATGGGAGCAAGAGACTTGTCTGTCATACAGACTCCTCCTCCAAACAGGTATCCTATACAAACTGAAGTTCATACGTTCAATGAAGAAATAATAACCGAGGCGATAAACTTTGAAATGAGTCGTAACGGTCAGGTATTCTTTGTGAACAACCGTATTCAGAATCTGGCTGAGCTCAAGGCCATGATTGAAAGAAACATCCCTGATTGCAGAGTCTGTATAGGTCACGGACAGATGCAGCCCGAAGAACTGGAGAAAATAATTTTCGGCTTTGTCAATTACGATTATGACGTTCTGCTGGCAACCACAATTATCGAAAGCGGTATAGACATACCGAATGCCAATACCATAATAATAAATCAGGCACAGAATTTCGGACTTAGTGATTTGCACCAGATGAGAGGTCGTGTGGGAAGAAGCAACAAAAAGGCGTTCTGCTATCTGCTTGCTCCTCCTCTCAGTTCTCTTACTCCGGAGGCACGCCGCCGTTTGCAGGCAATAGAGAATTTCAGTGACCTTGGCAGTGGAATACACATTGCGATGCAGGACTTGGATATCAGAGGAGCGGGAAATATGCTTGGAGCCGAACAGAGCGGTTTCATAGCAGACCTTGGTTATGAAACATATCAGAAGATTTTGGCAGAAGCTGTTACGGAGCTTAAGAACGATGAGTTTGCCGATCTTTATGCGGATGAAATAAAGGCTGGTGATGAAGTAATAAGCGGCGAAGGCTTTGTTGATGAATGTACCGTTGAAAGCGATTTGGAATTGTTGTTCCCTAACGAGTACATACCAAGCAGCAGCGAAAGGATGTTGCTATACCGTGAACTTGACAAACTGGAACTGGACAAAGACGTGGAAGATTTCAAAGCCCGCCTGAGAGACCGCTTCGGGGCCATTCCGCCTGAAGGGGAGGAGCTGATACGCATTGTTCCGCTCAGACGTATTGCCAAACGTCTTGGTATTGAGAAGATATTCTTGAAGTCCGGACGCATGACATTGTTCTTTGTAAGTAATCCTGACAGTCCGTATTATCAGAGCGAAGCATTCGGCAAAATAATAGGATATATGTCGAGATATCCTCGTGCCTGCAATCTCAGGGAACAGAACGGGAAACGTAGCATGGTGATAAAGGATATAAAAGATGTTCAGTCGGCTGTAAGAGAGTTGCAGGAGATAACGAGCATACAAGCTGGATAAATAAAATAATATAGAACTGAAATATAATATTTGAATAATGAGAAAGAATATTCTAATGCTGATACTTGGTGCAGGAGCTTTGACTGCTCAGGCTGCAAGTATTAATCCTTTATGGATGCGTGATGTACGCATATCACCCGATGGTAAGTCAGTGGTTTTCTGCTATAAGGGAGATATGTATAAGGTTAGTTCCGATGGTGGACAGGCTGTTCAGCTTACCACACAGGAGTCGTACGAGTCGGACCCGGTATGGTCGCCAGACGGTAAGCAAATAGCTTTTGCAAGCGACCGTTATGGTAATCAGGATGTATTCATTATGTCGGCTGATGGTGGTTCTGCCCGCAGGCTTACTCTTAATTCTGCGTCAGAGATTCCTACAGCTTTCAGTCCCGACGGCAAGTTTGTTTATTTTTCCACCTCTATTCAGGACCCTGCTCAGAGTGCTCTTTTTCCTACTGCGGCTATGACAGAACTTTATAAAGTTCCTGCAGAAGGAGGAAAAACTTTACAGGTCCTTGCCACTCCTGCCGAAATGGTTGAGTTTAATAATGAAGGCGATTTATTCCTGTATCAGGACTGTAAGGGGTATGAAGACGAGTGGAGAAAACATCATACTTCTTCTGTAACACGCGATGTCTGGTTATATGATACTAAAAGCGGAAAGCATACCAATCTTACAGAGCGTGCAGGTGAAGACAGAAATCCTGTATTCTCGGATGATGAGAAGACTGTGTTCTTCCTGAGTGAAAGAAACGGAGGATCTTTTAATGTTTATTCTTTCCCACTGTCGGACCCAAAGAATGTGAGTCAGATTTCCGACTTTAAGGTTCATCCGGTAAGATTCCTTTCGGTTGGTGACGGAAATAAATTGTGCTACTCTTATAATGGTGAGATTTATACTCAGAATCTTGGTGAAAAGCCAAAGAAACTGAATGTTACTGTTGTGAGGGATGATGAGGATATACCTGAAAATATGAGCTTCACACGTGGCGCAAGTGAGGCGGTAGTATCTCCAGACGGTAAACAGGTGGCATTTATTGTGCGTGGTGAGGTTTTTGTGACTTCTGTAGAATACAATACCACCAAGCAGATAACCAATACTCCGGAAGCGGAGAAAGGTGTTTCTTTCGGGGCAGACAACCGTACCTTGGTTTATGCAAGCGAAAGAGGAGGCAACTGGGGACTATATCTGGCTAAGATTGCCCGTAAGGATGATCCTAATTTCCCTAACGCCACACTTATAGAGGAAGAAGCTTTGCTGCCTTCAACATCGGTGGAACGTGGATATCCTAAGTTCTCTCCCGACGGTAAGGAAGTGGCTTTCATTGAAGACAGAAACAAACTTATGGTGGTGAACCTAGAATCGAAGAAAGTAAGACAGATTACCGATGGTTCTACATGGTATAATACTTACGGAGGATTTGAGTATTCATGGAGTCCTGACGGAAAGTGGTTCACTCTTGAATTTATAGGTCACAAACACGATCCTTACACTGATATAGGTATTGTTAAGGCCGACGGAAAAGGAGATATTGTGAATATTACAGGAAGCGGTTACACAAGCGGTTCTCCTCGATGGGTTATGGATGGTAATGCTCTTCTTTTCACTACCGAGAGATACGGTATGCGCAATCATGCTTCATGGGGCTCGCTGGATGATGTGATGATAGTTTTCATGAATCAGGACTCATACGATAAATTCTGTCTTAGCAAGGAGGATTATGAAATAGAGAAAGCTCTGAAGGAAGAGCAGGAGAAGGCTTCCAAGAAGGAAAATAACTCTAAGGGTGGCAAAGGTTCAAAAAAAGACGATAAAAAATCAAAGAAGGGTGATGATGCCGACAAGAAGGACGAAGAATCTGTAAAACCTGTTGAAGTTGAAACAGAAGGCATAGAAGACCGCATTGTCCGTCTTACTCCTAACTCATCAAGCATTGCTTCTGCTATTATTTCAAAGGATGGAGAAAAGCTTTACTATCTGTCTTCATTCGAGGGTGGATATGATATGTGGAAGTTGGATTTGAGGAAAAAGGAAACCAAGCTCCTTCATAAGATGGATGCCGGATGGGGAGACATGCAGACCGATAAGGAAGGTAAGGCTGTATTTATTCTTGGCGGAAGCAATATGCAGAAAATGGATGCTTCGTCCGAGTCTCTGAAGCCTATAACATATAAGGCTGAAATGAAAATGGACCTTGCAGCTGAACGTGAGTATATGTTTAATCATATATATAAACAGGAGAAGAAACGTTTCTATGAGGTTAATATGCATGGAGTAGATTGGGAAGGACTTACCGAGGCTTATCGCCGTTTCTTGCCTCATATCTCTAATAATTATGACTTTGCCGAGATGCTTAGTGAGTGGCTTGGCGAGCTTAATGTTTCTCATACCGGTGCAAGCTACCGTCCGTCTTCAAAGACTGAGGCTACAGCCAACTTGGGATTACTGTATGACTGGGAATACTCAGGCAAGGGACTTCGTATTTCTGAAGTTGTGACCAAAGGTCCATTCGACAGAAAGAACTCTAAAGTTGAGGCCGGAAATATAATTGAAAAGATTGACGGCAGTGTTATAGACAAGGATACAGACTATACTAATCTGCTTAACGGGAAGGCTGGAAAGAAGGTGCTTGTATCTGTTTATAATCCAGAATCCGGTGAAAGATGGGATGAAGTAGTTAAGCCGGTTACAAGTGGTGCTATGAGTTCCCTTCTGTATAAACGTTGGGTTAAGCAGCGTGCTGAGGAGGTAGAGAAACTTTCCGGTGGACGTTTGGGTTATGTTCATATCCAGTCTATGGACGACGGAAGCTTCCGTACAGTATATTCTGATATCTTAGGTAAGTACAATAATTGTGAAGGAATTGTTATCGATACACGTTTCAATGGTGGAGGTCGCCTGCATGAGGATATCGAGGTACTGTTTAGTGGCAAAAAGTATTTCACACAGGTGGTAAGAGGTCGTGAAGCTTGTGATATGCCAAGCCGCAGATGGAACAAGCCTTCTATTATGCTTCAGTGTGAGGCCAATTACTCTAATGCTCATGGAACTCCTTGGGTATATAAGCATAGGGGAATAGGTAAACTGGTGGGTGCTCCTGTTCCAGGAACTATGACAAGTGTCAATTGGGAGCGTCTTCAGGATCCTACACTGGTATTCGGTATTCCTGTTGTAGGTTATCGTTTGCCTGATGGAAGCTATCTGGAAAATACACAGCTTGAACCGGATATATACATTTTGAACTCTCCTGAAACTATTGTTAAAGGTGAGGATACTCAGCTGAAAACAGCAGTAGAGGAATTGCTGAAAGAGATTGATTCGAACAAGTAAGATAAATCTATCAAATATAATAAAAAGACAGATGATGTATCATTATTTTCATGGTACATCATCTGTCTTTTTATATATCTGTACACTTTTAGTTTGAGATAATAATTTTCAGTGATGAAAATTGTCATTCCTAAGTTTTTTTCTTGTAAACTCCTTGATGATTACTTTAAACCACACTGTGGTTTGTACAAATCACAGTGTTATTTCTATAAATCACAGTGTGGTTTATAAAAACATAAGTTATATTTATAGATTGTACTTAGTCGTTTTTGTTTTTTTATCAGATTCATTCCAGATTTCCTTCTATAGGACAATGTTTCTTATAGCTTTAAGATTCAATTCAATGTTATTATTTCCCTTTCTAGTAATAATGCCTTCCTTCTCCATCTTGTTGAATTCTGTTGATAGGGCAGGGCGTGTGACATTAATGTATTCTGCCAGCTGGGTGATGGTATGCGTAAGTTTTATTGTTGATGTCCCTTTGTCAATTCTTTTCATCAGATATACCAGTATTCTTTCGCGGATGGTTTTTCTGGACAGTACATCCAGTCGCATTGTGGTGCACACATTGCAATTTCCCGAGACACAAAGGAAATTCTTTAATATATCAGGGTATTTGCTTATCAGCTCGAATGTGGAATCTTTGGTAGCTGTCAGTAATACAGATCTCTCTATAGTTTTAAATGTAGCGGGCAGACGGTTGTCCTTCTTGAAGAGGTGAGGTGTGGCAAATGCCCTTGGCGATTCTATATATTCTATCAGGACCTCGTTGGCGTTAGCATCGATGATATTTACTTCCAATGTACCTTTTAGAAGTACATACAGATTGCAGCATACATTACCCTGTTCCAATACCACTGCGTTTTCATCAATATCATAAAGTTTTACATCAAGCTTTTTGATAATCTCGTGTTTAATGTTGTCAGGTAAATCACAGAACAGTGGTATTGACAGCAGTTTCTCCTTGTAGTAATTATCGAAAGTTATTGTTTTCATCTTTGCTTTACGGTTTCAGATACAAAAGTATCTGTTTAATCTTTAATAGTCAAATATATTTACGTATTAATGTCTTTAATTTATTGCCAAATGCAGGTCTCTGTCATAAATCTTACATACTGATTGATGTAATGATAGTATTTTTGTGGCAGTTGAATGATTAATTTATGGAATATGAGAAAAACAAGTCGTGAAATGGACAGCCAATGGGCATTGGAGGTGATGAGAAAGGCTCCGTATATAACTGTCAGTTTTACCAGAGCAGATGGTACTGCATACGGTGTGCCTCTTTCTCTTGCAAGTAAAGATGATAATGTATGGTATTTTCATTGTGCTCCGGAGGGAGATAAACTTGATGCCATTGCTGTGAATCCGGAAGTATGCCTTTCTGCTGTAACTAAATGCCAGCCTACTGTAGGACCTAAAGACGGAACATTCACTCTTCAGTATCGCTCGGCTATCGCATTCGGCAAGGCTGAAGTTGTAACTGACGATTATGAAAAGGTACTGGCTCTGAGATTGATAAGTCAACGCTTCTTGCCAAAACATATGGATGCTTTCGAAGAAGCGGTTGAAAGAAGTCTTCATCGTACGGTAGTTGTCAGGATAATCTTATTGGATCCTCCGACAGGGAAGCGTAAGCAGTACGATAAAAATGGTGATGAGATGAAGTATGGCAGGATGGAATAATATAATACTAAAGAATTGCTTATGAATTTGTTTGATGTATATTCTGTATTTCCAATAAATATAGTTCGTGGAAAAGGGTGTTATGTATATGATGAAGTCGGAAATTCATATATGGATTTCTATGGTGGACATGCTGTAATATCAATTGGACACTCTCATCCATATCTGATAAAGTGTATGTATGAGCAGATGCAGAATCTGATGTTCTATTCTAATTCTGTGATTAATAAACTCCAGGAAAAACTTGCATACGAATTAGGGGAAATATCCGGTTATCCGGATTACAGTGCGTTCTTTGTCAATTCGGGAGCCGAAGCCAACGAGAATGCCCTTAAACTGGCATCGTTTCATACCGGAAAGAAAAAGGTTATAGCTTTCAAGAGTTCTTTCCATGGCCGTACGTCTGCTGCAGTAGAAGTGACAGACAACCCACTGATAACCGCACCTATTAATTCTAATGACAATGTCTATTTTGCAGATATGGATATTGCTGAGGTTGAGGACGTGCTGCGTAAAGGTGATGTATGTGCTGTGATAATAGAAGGTATATCGGGAGTGGGAGGAATAAGAATTCCTGATGATGAATTCCTCAAGGCTTTAAGGAAGCTTACCCAACAGTATAATGCCGTTCTCATTCTGGATGAGATACAATCCGGTTACGGACGTACAGGAAAGTTCTTTGCCCATCAATGGTGCGGCATAAAACCTGACATCATTACTGTGGCAAAAGGCATAGCAAATGGTTTTCCTTTCTCTGGAGTATTGATAAGTGATGCTTTCAAGCCGTGTAAGGGAATGCTTGGAACCACGTTTGGAGGAAATCATCTGGGATGTGCAGCTGCATTGTCTGTTATTCAGGTTATGAAAGATGAACACCTTATTGAGAATGCCAATGAAGTAGGTTCTTATTTTATCAGTAAATTACGATCTTTGAGTTATCCGTTAATAATGGAAGTGAGAGGGCGTGGACTGATGATAGGGATTGAGTTTACAGTTTCAGTATCTGATATCCGCAATTCTTTGCTTTATGATTATCATATATTTACCGGATACTCAGGAAAAAATGTTCTGAGGATATTGCCGCCATTGAGTGTATCAAAATCGGAGGTGGATTGTTTTATAGATAAGTTTATCAGGTGTTTGCATAAGATGGAATGCGGAAATGATTGAATTAAGAGCTGTTTAAATACTGTTTAAACGGTATTTAAATAGTATTTAAATAGTTCTTAAACTTGGCTTTTAGTTTTCTTTTCATTTTAGTTACAAACGTATGACATCATTTGTTTCCGGTTAAGTTTATTATTACCTTATGGTATTTATAATTTGTCAATTACTTTATTTTTGCGGATAAATATTGATAAGTTATAAACATTAAAATGTAGCTGTAACAAATGAGAACTATTCGTTTTATTTCGCTTTTTCTATTTCTGATATTCAATTTTATCAATGTATTAACTTTAGATGCTGAAGAGATACGGTTTATATATTGTTCGGACCTTCATTATGGAATAAAGAGAAATTTTAGAGGAAAGGAATGTGAGACATATAAGGTGGTGGACGAGATGCTGAAATCGTTTACGTTGCTTTATTCTTCATCACTGCCGTCGGACGGAGGAGCCGGAGCAGGAACTGTATTCGGGAAGCCGGATTTCCTTATTTGTACGGGAGATATATCAAACAGAATGCAGAAAGGAGCATGGACAGCATCTGAATCGTGGAATCAATTTAAAAAGGACTGGATAGATGCTTTGGATTATCCTGTTTATGTCGTTCCCGGAAATCATGACATATCAAATGCTATAGGATACACGAAGAAACTTTCGCCTGAGCGTGATGATGCAAGTGCGGTAGGAATATTCAATCATAATATGCCGATGTACGGACATAGTGAAATTAAAGAATTTGATTATTCCTCACATCGTGTCCGCTATTCCTTTGTCAGGGATAGCCTCAGATTTATGTTCATAGGTATGTGGCCCGATAGCAATATGAGTATGTGGATGGACAGTGTCATGACGGAAGATCCTGTTTCGCCTGTTATAATATTCACTCACGACCCTGTTGAGGCTGATGCAAAACATTATACCAATCCTAACTATCCTTATAATATAAATGCGGATGACAAGTTTGAAAATCTGTTGAGTGATACTTGTTCTGTTGATAATATTAACAAATTGCCTGAGGGTAATTGGAGTAGTCTTGAACGTTTCGTAGAGGCACATCCACAGATCAAGGCATATTTTCATGGTGACTGCAATTACAATGAATTCTATGAATGGAAGGGTGTCAATGGGGCTGTTTCTCTGCCTGTATTCAGAGTGGATTCACCTATGAAAGGGGAGTATTCTTCCAAGGATGAAAACCTGTTATCTTATCAGGTTGTATGTATTGATACTGATAATAAGATTATTACGGTGAGAGAATGTTTGTGGAATAAGAATGGTTTCACTTCAATAACTTGGGGAGAAGTGAAAACGATAAGTTATAAATAGTTTTTACTGTAATGTTTTTGCAATATTTTTGTTTTGAATTCTTAAAATCTGCGAAATGAATATGTAACCGCTTATTGAGACCTTTGCACCAGAAAAAGTTTTTTTAATAAAGGTATGAAAAAGGTTTTTAAAAGTGTTGCATGCGTCTTGGCTGCAACAGCACTTAGTGCAAATGTTTTCGCTGCAGACGACACAGAGCTTGCAGAAATGGGTATTGTAAGAGGACGTGTGGTAGATACTGAGAATCACACACTGCCGGGAGCTTCTATATTTATAGAAGATTTACACACCGGTGTAGTCAGTGATATTGACGGTTTCTATATTCTTCCTAACCTAAAACCGGGTGAATACAAGGTTAAAGTGACATACGTAGGTTATAGTCCGATTGAAATGAAAATCAAAATCTCAGGCGGTAAAACTGTAGAGAAGAATATTGTACTTAATGAAGGTGTTGAATTGCAGGAAGTAATCGTTGGCGGTGCTTTTCAGGGACAGCGTCGTGCTTTGAACTCGCAGAAAAACGAAATGGGTATTGTAAATGTCGTTTCAGCCGACCAGGTCGGTAAGTTCCCGGATTCAAACATCGGTGATGCTTTGAAACGTATCAGTGGTATCAATGTTCAGTATGACCAGGGTGAAGCACGTTTCGGACAGGTTCGCGGTACATCGGCTGATTTAAGTTCTGTAACAATTAATGGTAATAGAATTCCTTCGGCAGAAGGTGATATACGTAACGTACAGCTCGACCTTATTCCTTCTGATATGGTTCAGACTATTGAAGTAAACAAGGTGGTTACTGCAGATATGGATGGAGATGCTATCGGTGGTTCTATTAATCTTGTTACAAAAAGTACTCCGTTCAAACGTGTTATAAATGCTACTCTTGGTAGTGGTTATAATGTAGTAAGCCAGAAAGCACAGGTTAATGCCGGATTTACTTATGGCGACCGTTTCTTCAACGATAAACTCGGTATGATGGTAGCTCTTTCATATCAGAATGCTCCTATAGGTTCGGACGATGTGGAGTTTGAATATGACAGAGATGAAGATACAGGAGAAGTTTTCATTACAGACGCTGAAACTCGTCAGTATTATGTAACACGTCAGCGTCAGAGTTATTCATTGTCTTTGGATTATGATATAAATCCTAACCACAAACTTACTTTCAAGGGAATCTATAACCGTCGTCACGACTGGGAAAACCGTTATCGTATCTCATATAAAGATCTTGATGCCGCAGCAGATGGCGAAGCTAAAGTAGAAATTCAGACTAAAGGTGGTTCTTCTGACAACAGAAATGCCCGTCTCGAATTGCAGCAGACAATGGACTTGGCTTTAGGTGGTGAACACTTGTTTGGTAATTTGAAGATGGATTGGGGTGCGTCTTACTCTCGTGCAAGCGAAGATCGTCCTGAAGAAAGATATTTCACCATTAAACAAAAAGATATAGCTCTTGATGTTGTTGATGCCGGTCAGCGTTTCCCTTATATCTCAACTATGGTTAATCCTAATACCGGAGACTGGGGATTGGACGAACTGACAAATTCAAATCAGGAAATATATGAAACAGACGCTAAGTTTAAACTGAATTTTGAATTGCCTTTGGCTTTAGGCTATTACAGCAACAAACTGAAATTCGGTGCAAAGCATGTCAGCAAGAACAAACATAAGGATATTGTAGTTTACGACTATTGTGACGCATACGAAGAAAAATTCGGAACTGAATATATGAGTCACCTTAGCACGCAGGTACGCGATGGATATATGCCAGGATCACAGTATCAGTCAACAGATTTCGTTACGAAAGAATATTTGGGAAACATGAATTTCTCTGATATGGAGGGAGAACGTGTTCTGGAAGAATCGTCAGGAAACTTCGACGCAACAGAAAGAGTGACTTCAGGTTACTTGCGTTTTGACCAGAATTTCGGAAAACGTCATCAGTTGGTGCTTGGTGCACGTCTGGAAGCAACAAATCTTACTTATAGTGGTTTCAACTGGAATGTAGATGCAGATGAAAATGAAACTTTGGATCCAACTGGAGAACGTAAGAACAATTATATAAATATACTTCCAAGTGTTCTTTATAAATTTAATGTAAACGATGATTTCAAAGTACGTGCTTCATTTACTGAAACTCTTGCAAGACCTAAATATTCAGCACTTGTGCCAAGTACAAATATAAACTTGGCTGAAAATGAGATTTATATAGGTAATCCTGATTTGACTCCAACTTTATCTTATAACTTCGATTTGAGTGCCGATTATTATTTTAAAAGCATAGGACTTGTTTCCGGAGGTATTTTCTATAAGAGAATAGACGATTTTATAGTTGACCAGCGTACAAGTGGTGAATTTGCAGGATATTCTGGTGTGGATTTCAAGAAAATAACAAAATCAGTAAATGCTGGTGATGCAGATCTTCTCGGTGTAGAAGTTGGTTTCCAGCGTGACTTTGGTTTCATAGCTCCGGCATTGAAATGCATTGGTTTCTATGGTAACTATACTTACACTTACACAAATGTTAAAAACTTCAATTTCGAAGGACGTGAAAATGAGAAGGATTTAAGACTTCCTGGATCTCCTGAGCATACAGCAAATGCTTCTCTTTATTTCGAAAAGAAAGGATTTAACGTAAGATTGTCTTATAACTATGCTTCAGATTTCATAGATGAAATGGGAGAACATGCAGACCTTGACAGATATTATGATTCTGTAAACTACATGGATGTAAATGCAAGTTATACATTCGGCAAGAAAGTGAAATGTACTGTTTATGCAGAAGCTACAAACCTTCTTAACCAACCGTTACGTTATTATCAAGGTACTAAGGACCGCACTATGCAGGCAGAATATTATGGAGTCAGAGCTAATGCCGGTGTGAAAATCAGTTTCTGATAAATAGGTGTTAGTATAAATATATTAGAAAAAGATTCTGATTTGTCTGTTATATAAAGATAATTCAGAATCTTTTCAGCTTTGTGTCGTTACTTTGCACAAGTAAAATAATCATTAAATAATTTACAACATCATGAACTCATTAAGAAAGAACTTTATTACGCTATTTATGGCTTTGTTTGTCGTTACAGTTTCTTTTGCACAAACACCTGAAAGCTGGAAGACTCTGGAAAAGCCATTGAATTTCTATCTTGCCAATGACCTTGGCCGAAACGGATATTATGACCAGAAACCTATTGCCGAACTGATGGGCAATATGGCGGAAAACGTGGATATTGAATGTGTGATTGCTGCAGGCGACGTGCACCATTTTGAAGGAGTGCGCAGCGTGAATGACCCTCTGTGGATGACAAACTATGAACTTATATATAGTCATCCTGAGCTGATGATTCCATGGTATGCAATTCTTGGTAATCATGAGTATCGTGGAAACACTCAGGCTGTAATCGATTACAGTGCTGTAAGTGCAAGATGGAATGTACCTGACAGATATTATACTTTTGCTATGGAAAATGATGGTGTCACTGTACGTTTCGTAATGGTGGACACAGCTCCTCTTCTTGACAAATATCGTGAAGATACTGAGAAATATCCCGATGCTTGCAAACAAGATATGAACAAGCAATTGGCATGGATTGATTCCGTCTTGACGGCGGCAAAAGAAGACTGGGTGCTTGTAGTAGGACATCATCCTATATATGCCGAGACCGGAAAAGATGATTCAGAAAGACTTGACATGCAGAAAAGGCTTGACTCGATTTTACGCAAACACAAAAACGTGGATATGTATTTATGCGGGCATATTCACAATTTCCAGCATATACGTAAGGCTGACAGTAATATTGATTATGTAGTGAATACATCAGGTTCGCTCAGCCGTAAGGTAAAACCTGTTGACGGAACCAAGTTCTGTAGTGGTGAAACAGGATTTTCTTTGATATCTGTAGATAAGAAAGAACTTAACCTGCATATGATTAATAAAGAAGGAAAAGTGATTTATACGGTTACTCGTAAAAAATAATATTACAGTATAGGTCAAATCCGGATAACAATAATATATTGTATCAACCAGCCATGGATACATATTGTTATTGTTGTTCGGATTTTTTCTTATTTTGCTATTTCTATATATCATTTGAGCTTGAATTATGTCAGGCTTGTTAAAAAAAATGAAATACAGACGTGTTTGGACTTTAAAAACATGTTATTGAGCATATGTTTACAATACTTTTAATACTTTTGCACAGAATTCGTTTTTATGTGCCGTAGCGGCATACTTGATAAAAGATTATAAACCAAAAAAATAGAGCATGATACAGAAAGTATTAATAGCTAATCGTGGAGAGATAGCAGTGCGTGTAATGCGTTCTTGTCGTGAGATGGGAATAAAGACCGTAGCTGTTTTTTCGGAAGCCGACAGGGTTGCCCGCCACGTATTATATGCAGATGAAGCTTGTTTCATAGGTCCTGCTGCATCTCGTGAGAGTTATTTGAATATTGACAAAATCATTGAGGCAGCCAAGCGTCATGGTGCAGATGCTATTCATCCTGGGTATGGTTTTCTTTCAGAGAACTCTGAGTTTGCCCGCAGGTGTAAGGAAGAAGGAATCATTTTCATAGGTCCTGACCCTGAAACTATGGATGCGATGGGAGATAAGATTTCGGCAAGAAAACATATGATTGCTGCCGGAGTTCCTGTTGTACCAGGAACGGAAAAACCTTTGCAGAATGTAGATGAAGCAAAGAGGATATGCAATGAAATAGGATATCCTGTTATGCTTAAAGCTTCAATGGGTGGCGGCGGTAAGGGTATGCGCCTTATACACAGTGAGGCTGAAGTTGAAGAAGCTTATAATACAGCCCGTTCGGAGTCAATGTCATCTTTTGGTGACGATACGGTTTATCTTGAAAAATTCGTTGAAGAACCTCATCATATAGAATTCCAGATTTTAGGTGACAATTACGGCAATGCGATACACTTGTTTGAAAGAGAGTGCTCAATACAGCGAAGAAACCAGAAAGTGGTAGAAGAAACTCCTTCTCCGTTTGTAACTCCTGAATTGCGCGAAAAAATGGGAAATGCTGCTGTAGCAGCTGCCAAAGCTGTTAACTATAAGGGAGCAGGTACTATCGAGTTTCTTGTTGACAAGAACCGTAATTTCTATTTCCTTGAAATGAATACCCGTCTTCAGGTTGAGCATCCTATTACAGAAGAGGTGGTAGGGGTTGACTTGGTTAAGGAGCAGTTGCGCATAGCAAACAATGAGCCTTTGCATTTGAAACAGGAAGACTTGAAACAGAGAGGACATGCTATTGAATGTCGTATCTGTGCGGAAGATACAGATAATAACTTTATGCCATCACCTGGTATCATCAGACAACTGATGGAACCTAATGGTATTGGTGTACGTATAGACAGTTACGTTTACGAAAGTTATGAAATTCCTATTTACTATGACCCTATGATAGGAAAGCTTATTGTATGGGCTACAACTCGTGAATTTGCTATCGAACGTATGCGCAGAGTGTTGTATGAATACAAGATTACAGGTCTGAAAACAAATATCGGTTATTTGCGCCATATAATGAACGTGCCTGATTTTGTGGAAGGACATTACAATACATTGTTTATTCCTAAACATCAGGAAATGTTGAAGGAATGGGCTGGCAAGAAAGAAGAGGAAACAGAAAATATCGCAATGATAGCTGCTTACATTGATTATCTGATGAACCTTGAAGAAAACAAGGGCGCTTCTTCTGATAACCGTCCTATCAGCAGATGGAGAGAATTTGGATTGCAGAAAGGAGTACTTAGAATATAAGTTTGTAAGTTTTTAAGTTTGTAAGCAGGTATAGGCTTACAAACAGATATTCTTATAATCAATAAACTTATAAACTAACAAACTCAAAAACTCAAAACAATGGAAATACATATAGGAAACAGAATAGCTGATGTTTCATTGGTCAGCAAAGATGGTAATAAAGTACAATTAACCATCGACGGAGTGCCATACGATGTGGATATCGTAATGGCGGAAAACGGTAGCTGTTCAATAATACATGACGGTAAATCGTATAATACAGAACTTATCCGTAACGAAGGCGGAAAAAGTTATACTGTAAATGCGCATTATCAGTCATATAATATTGATATTATAGACTCTCAGGCAAAATATCTGAGAATGCGTAAGGGTGCTGAAGAAAAACAGCAGGACAAGATTGTATCGCCAATGCCGGGAAAGATTGTAAGTATTCCGGTTTCTGTTGGTGACAGACTTGAAAGCGGTGATATCGTTGTGGTTATAGAAGCCATGAAGATGCAAAGTAACTATAAGGTTAGTGCTCCTTGTGTGGTTAAGGATATTCTTGTGAAAGAGGGAGACTCTGTAAACGCCAATCAGGTGGTTATGACATTGGATATTATTAAAGAAGATTGATTATGACAACAGAAGAACAATATAAATATTTTCAGGAGCTGGATAAGAAGGCTTCTCTGGGTGGTGGAGTAGAACGTGTGGAAAAACAACACGCTAACGGACACATGACAGCTCGCGAACGTATAGACATGTTGCTTGATAAAGGAACATTCAATGAAATAGACAAGTTCGTTGTACATCACTGTACAGACTTCGGTATGGAAAAAAATCATATCCCTGGCGATGGTATCGTTTGTGGATATGGTAAGATTGACGGACGTCTGGTTTATGTTTATGCTTACGATTTCACTGTATATGGCGGTACACTTAGTGTGACAGGTGCACAGAAAATTGTTAAAGTACAACAGTTGGCACTTAAGAATGGTGCTCCTGTAATTGCCTTGAACGACTCTGGTGGCGCACGTATCCAGGAAGGAGTGGGAAGTATCTCTGGTTATGCTTCTATTTTCTATCAGAATACAATTTCTTCTGGTGTTATCCCTCAGATTTCTGCTATTCTGGGTCCTTGTGCCGGTGGTGCCTGCTATTCTCCTGCACTTACTGACTTTATCTTCATGGTGAAGGAAAAGAGTCACATGTTCATCACAGGACCTGATGTAGTAAAGACTGTAACTCATGAAGAAGTTGACAAGGAAGAACTTGGTGGTGCATACACACACAGCAGTAAGAGTGGTGTAACTCACTTCCTTTGCGATACAGAAGAAGAAACACTTATGGGTATCCGCGAACTGTTGAGCTTCCTGCCATCAAACAATATGGAAGATGCTCCTATCCAGCCATGTTCTGATGATATCCGCAGAGCAGACGAATCTTTAATGTCTGTAATTCCTGATGATCCAAACATGCCTTATGATATCAAGAATATCATCGAGCCAGTAGTGGATAATCAGTATTTCTACGAAGTAATGCCGCACTTTGCAAAGAATATGGTAGTGGGATTTGCCCGCATGGGAGGACGTTCTGTAGGTATCGTAGCAAACCAGCCGGCATATCTTGCAGGTGTACTTGATATTGATGCATCTGATAAGGCGGCTCGTTTCATACGTTTCTGCGACTGTTTCAATATTCCTATCATTTCGTTTGTTGACGTACCTGGATTCTTGCCTGGATGCGATCAGGAACACAATGGTATCATCCGTCACGGAGCAAAAATCGTTTATGCATATGCTGAGGCTACAGTGCCTAAGATTACAGTTATTACACGTAAGGCATACGGTGGCGCATATATCGTTATGAACAGTAAACCGATTGGCGCAGATATAAACTTCTCATATCCTACAGCGGAAATCGCAGTGATGGGAGCTGACGGTGCGGTTAACATACTTTACCGTAAGGCTACTCCGGAAGAAAAGGCCAAAGCAGTAGAAGAATACAAGGAGAAATTCTCAAATCCTTATCGTGCTGCCGAACAGGGTTATATTGATGAGATTATACTTCCTAAAGATACACGATATAAACTTATACAGGCATTGGAAATGACTCAGAACAAGAGCCAGAGCAATCCTCCTAAGAAACACGGAAACATGCCTCTGTAAGTTTCTGTAGTATGGTTTGAATAGAAAATGAACAATAACATTATACGGTTGTTATTATACTGTATATTGTTATTGTTCATTTTTTTATGTTTACATATGCCTTTATATTTTAAGGTAGCGATGTTTTTTTGTAATTTTACACCGTTTAAACGATATAAATTGAAAATTATGAGAAGAATAATAGTATTGGCAGCCATGTTTTTCTGCCTTTTCAGTGTGACAAACCTGGTTGCCCAGAAACCGGTAGCCGACAAGGCTGGATATATAGTTAATTTGGGTGATACGGCTCCTGACTTTGAAATGTCTTTAACTGACGGAACTAAAGTCAAGTTGTCATCGTTGCGTGGTAAAGTGGTTATGCTTCAGTTTACAGCCAGTTGGTGTGGTGTATGTCGAAAAGAAATGCCTTTTATAGAAAGCGATATATGGCAGAAACATAAGGATAACAAGCATTTTGCGCTTTACGGTATAGACCGTGATGAACCTCTGGAGAGTGTAAAGGCATTTGCAAAACAGACTAAAATAACATATCCGCTCGGACTTGATCCTGGAGCTGACATCTTTGCTTTATATGCGGAGCGTAATGCGGGAATTACAAGAAATGTTTTAATTGACAAGAATGGAAAAATTGTTATGATGACAAGACTCTTTAATGATGATGAGTTCAAGTCATTGTGCAATAAAATAGATGAACTTTTAAAAGACTGACAGTAAGTTATGAGATATATTCTGTTTTTATTGTCATTCTTCATTTTCTGTTCTTTGCCTGTTTCTGCTCAAAAAAAGAAAGAGTCCCTTTTCGGCAGGTCTCATTCATCTTATACCGTAACATCATCGTCGCTGAAAGGTGCTGTCTTTTATCTTGTAAGTGGTCATGGAGGACCTGATCCCGGCTGTATAGGTAAGTATCAGGGTAAGGAACTGCACGAGGATGAATATGCATATGATATAATATTGCGTTTGGGTAAGGAACTTCTGGAGAGGGGTGCTAAGGTATATTTTATCATTCAGGATGCAAAAGACGGTATCCGCGACTCTTATATTCTGAAGAACAGCAAGCGTGAGACCTGTATGGGTAAGCCGATACCTTTGAATCAGGTAGAACGCCTAAAACAGAGGTGTGATGCTATAAACAATCTTTACAGAAAGGACAAGAGCAGTTACAAACGTGCTATTTTTATCCATGTTGACAGTCGCTCAAGAAACAAGCAGACTGATGTGTATTTCTATCATGCCCCTAACAGCAAATATGGCGAACGTCTTGCAACAGAAATTCAAAAGACTTTCAAAGGTAAATATAGAAAACATCAGCCCGGCAGGGGATTTGGTGGAACTGTAAGCGAGCGTAATCTTTATGTGTTGAAAAATACTGCTCCCGTTGCAGTGTTTATGGAACTTGGCAATATGCAGAATGCTCTTGACCAGAAACGTCTGGTGATTCCTAATAACCGTCAGGCTTTGGCAAACTGGATAACAGAAGCTATAGAGAAGGATTATAAGAAGAAATGATTAATATAAACATTGTTTGTCTTCAGGGTTTCAAAATGTCAATTTGATATTTTGGAACCCTGAGATTTTAATATATAGGCCATAAGTAAGTCATGCTCTGTATTTTATAATTCTTGAGAGGCTTTGAGTCTGGCTTATTTCTGTTTGTTTGTGGCTTATTTATGAAAAATGTATTGTTATATTTGTTTAGAATATCTTTGTGTGATGTAAAATCTATGTATTGTGTTAATCTGTAATATGTGTTTTTGCTCTGATATATGGTAAAATAGAGCAAAAATGAGATGAAAAATCATCATGAAAAAAATGCTTCGTCGTTCGATTTAAGATTCCAGTTCGTTTTAAGTCAAAAATCAGGTCGTTTTCTGATATGGATTGGGTATATTTTGTTTATGGTAGATGTTAAATTTATGGCTATGATTAATGATATTTCCTGTTTTAATGGCTGAAATATAAAGTTATTGTCGAAATGATTTAACATTTGTATTTTATAAGTGTTGGCTCGTGATTTGTGTGTGTTATGATATTGTGTTGTTTTGTGTCTTTTTGATATTATTTTGCGTATAGTTATAAAATTAAGATAATAAAGATATTATTTCGTGATTGAAATATCTAACTCTATTTAAAGGTATGATAAGATAAATGATAGGATTGAAAAACTGTTTAGATTGTGTTTATTGGCTGTTCAGTGAGTGTTTACTGGAATAATAAATATGAACTATCCGGATTTTCCGGATAGTTCAAAATATATATACAAATTGTCTGCCAACTCTGAATTATTTAATGAAAAGTCATATCAAGAATTGTCCTTAGGATTCGATTTTTATATTTTTAAATTTGAATTTTACGTATGAATTATATCCATGTTCTTTGAAGATTGAAAGGAACTCTTTAAATTCTGAAATAATAGGAGATTCATACTTTAATTCTGTGACGTAATTATAAAAGTTATCCCAGCTTTCCCATAATTTGATAGCAGTATTACTGATTGCATATTCTGAATCTACATTTGGTCTAAAATAAGTAATAATCTGCTGAATGAAATCCTCAAAATGGTCTTCTGCATATTTTTTCATCAACTTTATTGAATCATCGGAATGTTTAACCTCAGTATGTCCTGTGCCATTACCATTAGAGATAAATTCTTCATATGCTGTATCTCTCCAACAGATTAACACTTCAGTCATAGTATGTTTTTCACTTATAAACTGTTTGAAAATATTAGTTTGCATTTCAATAACTTCATCTTTTTCAAAAATATTATTTGTACTATAGTTCCCATTATCAAATAAAGAAGATAAATATCTCATTTGGTAAAAGTTTATTCCATTTTCAGTAAGACATTTCTTCATTTCATTTCTGTCTTCGTCTGTAAAACCATTTGGTTCATTGAATTGTAGATACAGACCTTGTAAAAGTATATCTATAAAGCTGAAATCAAGATATATTAGCTTATCCAATAAACTACCGGTATAAAAGTCAAGATGCAACAGTTTATATATGTCATGTTTGTTATTTGGTTTTTCGCTATGTATTCTGTTTATAAGTGAAGTAGATTTATTTACCATCCATTCTTTTATAGTAGGCTTCATCTCTTCGAATGGCAGTTTATTAAGTTTTTCCCATTCTTTTTCAGATATATCAGTTTCTAATAAATTATATTTGAAATATCTTTCCGTGTAATGTGGATTGTTGATTTGCATTGTTTCAGAACTTTTATATTTTCCGAATAAGGCGTTCATGAAATCAGTAATGATGCTTATATCACTGTCTATAATATGTAAATTTTCCTTATGCTGAGTAATATATTCAATGATATTAAAATATTTTCTACCTGTTATATTGCTTGTCTTTTTTTCTTCATCATGAACATTCTTTCCATCGTAATATATAAATTTTTTCCCGTTTTGTTCGTATTTTAATATTTCGCTCTTTCTTTTTACCAAAAGGTCAACAACAGGTTTATATTGTTGTCTGAATAATTCCAATGTGAAATAATCACAGATGTCTATTTCTCCATGCAGCTTTCTTAGGCTGAATATCATTTGGTTTGCAATGCGTTTTACATTCCTGATAGATTTGATAAAATACATAGGATTAATACTACCGTATTTATTACCGTTTAATAAATCATTTAATTGCTTAAATTCCTCTTTGCTTAAACTGTTCTTTAAATTTAATAGTAGTAACTCTTTCAAAGTATTAGAATCTGCTTTTGGTAATTCGTATTCTTCTTGCAGGATTTTTTCTGTATATCTTAAACTATAATTTTCAAATTGTTTTTTCAGGGTGTCCATAACATATTTCTTGTCGTATGCAAGAATGAAATATATATTAGGAAGGCTTGACGTGTTGCGTATCAAACGGAATATTTCTTCCATTTCTTCATAATTTAGTCTGTCTATGTCATCTATAAAAACGAAGAACTTTTTGTTAATATAGCTCATACTATATTTCAGCTCTTTAAATAATTCGGATGTTGTTTTGTTTAATGTAGAAGTGATTATTCCGGTAATAGCTTTAACGCCTGTATTTCCGATAGCTGAAATAACATTTGCATATTTTGTTAAATCTTTTGCAATCATTGTGTCGTATGGAGACAGTTTGCTGCTTAACTCATTAAGGAATATATGCGTAAGATCTGATTTCTTAGAATAACACCAGGGATTGAAATTCATTATTACAAATTCATCCTTATATTTTTTATTGAGGTATTCTTTCATAAGATTCATGAATGAAGTTTTACCGTCACCCCATGGAGCAATTATTCCAAAAGTAAAAGCCTCATTTTCCGGATTTGTTGCTACTAATTTTTCTACAGCATCTTTTGCATTGATATTGCGGTTTAATAAATCGTTTTCTTCTTTGGTTATTGGCTGGTCAATAAGAAAACCGTTGCTTGAAACGTAGCTGTTGCCTTTATCTTTCTTTAGAAAATTTATACTTGAATACAGACATAATAATGGTATTATGTCGATATAGCATAAAAATGAGGGAAATGTTAGAGTAAATGCTGTATTTGATGTACACCTGTAATAAATGTATAATCCAAAAACAAACAGGGACATACCGATTCTTTTGTCTGAAACCATTGAATCTTGTTTCCTTTTTTGAATTGTCTTGTAAGCTAAAATAATAGCACAGACTAAAAATAATATTGTAGTGATAATATTTACCGAAAACTTTGATAATATAGGATTTATGATAAATGCTTCAAATATTTCTTCTAAAGGTTGTTTGAACCCCAGGTATATAACGAGAACCGTAATAGTGAAATAATTATTTTTTATGAAAGATATAAGTCTATGGTATTTCATATTGTTTTCTTTGAAATTATACATTTTTATTATTGTTATTCACAAAGTTATACTATTACGTGTAATAAATGAAAAATATTTATCATTAAGTTGATTAATCATGTATATTCGTTATGAATAAAAAATAAAAGTATATACCTTTGTAATTCAACGGTTAAATGTAGTGAAAGCAAAAACAATAGGAATAATGGCAAAGAAACAACAATTAGGATATAAGGAAATAGAAGAGCGTCTAAGAATATTAAAGGATAATCATGTGCCGGCAGAAGAAATAGGCTATCATATACTATATTCTTTTGGAAAGGGGGAACGTGATATCGCTCGATATAAAGAAGGTAAAGGTGTATTGAGGACATTTGAAGGACTCCTTATAAAAGGTCTTTTTTGCTTCAGAAGTACGACAACACTCGAACTTTCTGGGGAACTCGAAAGATTGAAAACAGATGCACAAGTACTAAGTGCGTTACCCAAAATCATAACGGTAAGTGATGGTAAAACAGTGCTTGCATACGACCTTAGAGAAAAGGATACATACGAGAATAAAATAGATCGCCTTTATTGTGACTTTGCATTTTTTTATCCGTTGATGGATGTAGAACGTGTACATTATGTAGAGGAAAGTCCTGCTGATGTAAAGGCTGCCGAAAAACTTGCCAAGCTACATGATGAACTTCGTGCATATAACGAGTTCAACAGTGAAGCTGATTTGCATGACTTGAATATTTTTATAACACGTCTTCTTTTCTGTTTCTTTGCCGAAGATACTGGTATATTTGAGGAAAATCTGTTTTCTGCATCTATAAAGCAATACACCAAGCCTGACGGTAGCGATTTGTCAGAATATTTAGATGCTGCATTTAATGTTATGGATTGCGATTTGAGAAATTCAGACACTCTGTCCATAATAAAGCAGTTCCCATATGTAAATGGCGGACTGTTTGCCAAGCACATACAAATACCAAAGATGGGAGCTAAGGCTCGTAAAATTATTATAGAATGCGGTGAATTGGACTGGAAAGACATCAATCCTGATATATTCGGCTCCATGATTCAGGCTGTAGTAAATCCTGAAGAACGTGCCAATCAAGGTATGCATTATACCAGTGTGCCTAATATAATGAAAGTCATCAATCCTTTGTTTCTTGATGAACTCCGTGAAGAATATAAGAAATTAGAGGAACAGCAGAAACTACTTCAGCAACAGTTGGATTTAGGAGCAATAAGACAAATAGACTATAGTAACGCTTGTGCACCTATTGAAAAGAAATGTCGCCAACTGTTATTGCGCATATCAAAAATGAAGTTCTTTGATCCCGCCTGTGGAAGTGGTAATTTCTTGATTATCACTTATAAATCATTGCGCCTGTTGGAAATGGATATATTAAAGGTGATACGTTCATGTAATTTAGGGCAACATGCTTTTAATTTTATAGATGGCTCTTGTATCTCTTTAAATCAGTTCTATGGCATTGAATTGTTGGATTTTCCTCATGAAGTAGCCATGCTTTCACTATGGCTTGCAGAACATCAGATGAATCGTAAGTTCTCTGACGAATTTAAGGTAAATACACGTGCATTGCCTTTGCATAATATCACTCAAATGGTATGTGGTAATGCTTGCCGCATTGACTGGAATGAAGTATGTCCACATAAAGCTGAGGAGGAGGTTTTTGTTTTTGGAAATCCACCGTATGTCGGTGCAAGATTACAAAATGAGACCCAAAAAGAGGATATGAGAATAGCTATGAAAGATAATATTGCTTACAATAATTTAGATTATATAGCTGTATGGTTTTATAAGGGTGGAAATTATATTAATGGTTCTAAAGGAAAAATATCTTTTGTATCAACCAATTCTATTTGCCAAGGTGAACAAGTAGAGTTACTTTGGAATTACATTTTATCTTTTGATATAGAAATTTATTTTGCTTATTCTTCATTTAAGTGGTCAAATAATGCCAAAAATAATGCAGGTGTTACATGCACCATTATTGGATTACGTTGTTGTAATGAGTTCCCCAAATATTTATTTACTATTGATAATAAGAAAAAAGTATCAGAAATTAATCCTTATCTTTCATCTGGTACAAGTGTCATAGTTCATAAACAAAATAGTCCTATATCCAGTTTCCCAGATATATCTTTTGGAAGTATGCCTAATGATGGTGGAATGTTATTACTTAATGAATGTGAGAAGAATAATCTGATAGAAGAAGATAGCCGTTCTCAAAGAATAATTCATCCAATACTTGGTTCTCTAGAATTTATTAGAGGTGAAAAAAGATATTGCTTATGGATAACTGATAAATTGTTGCCGTTGGCAAAATCAATTAAATCAGTAAACAAAAGGATTAGTAAATGTCAAGAAATTCGTGAAAATAGTACAAGGGATAGCACAAAAGCATTAGCAAAATATTCTCATAAATTTGGAGAAATACGATATAAAGATAGTGAATGTATTATTATACCTCGACATTCATCAGAACGTCGGGAATATATTCCTATAGGATATTTAGATAAAGAAACGATTGTACTAGACTCTGCTCTTGCTGTTTATGGAGCTTCTCTTTGGCTTTTCGGCATCCTCACCAGCAAAATGCACATGGCATGGGTAAAAACAGTAGGCGGAAGATTAGAAACCCGATACAGATATTCGGCTCAACTATGTTATAATACTTATCCTTTTCCATCCATCAACGA
>JAHLFB010000168.1 GCA_018884025.1 Candidatus Phocaeicola faecipullorum | reverse complement strand
CCTCAAATATGTACCGTACTTTACGATAGGAAGATACAGTCTTTATTAGTGGAAGGTGGCACCACATTACTTCAGTCATTCATCGACTCAGAGCTATGGGATGAGATTTTTGTAGAGCATTCAGAAAAAGTCCTTTATGAGGGCGTAAAGTCTCCTATTATTCCAAAAGGGACAATTTTTAAAACAGTATTCAGAGATAAAATATGCGTCAGCCATTATATACATTAATAATGGCTGACGCAATTTACTATTTATAAAATCTTAAGACACCTGCATTTACTAAAGAATTATGATTTACTCTGTATCCGCAAGAAGTATCTCCCATTTTTATTTTCTTAATGTAACCGTCTGACTCATCGCTGTCCACTACTTCAATAACCAATTGTTTCTGTTTATAGAAATCCGGATTAAGATTGATAGTAATCTTATCGAATGTAGGAGCAGTCAACGTATATTCAGGAACTCCAGGACAATCAGGATAGAATCCCATCATACTAAATATTGCCCACGCAGACATTGTTCCGGCATCATCATTGCCAGGTATTCCGTCAGGTGCTGGCTTAAAATATTTTTCCAACAATTCCTTTACGAGCTTTTGTGTTCTCCATTCCTCACCCTTGAAATAACTGAACAAATATGGATACGCTATATCCGGTTCATTAGCCGGATCATAATACCCTTTATCAAAAATCATTTGCAGTTTATCTACGAACTTTTTCTTGCCACCCATCAATTTAGCCAATCCTTTCACATCGTGGGGTACATAATAAGTATAGTTCCACGCATTTCCTTCATGAAATCCAGGACTTGGTTCAAAGTTTTCACCTTGTTTAGGGTCAAAAGGACTATAAAAATCGCCATTAGGTAAAATAGGGCGTAATGTTCCATACTCTTTGCAATAATACTTTTTATATCCCATAGAACGTTCATAAAACATTTTGGCATTATCCTTTTTCCCTAATTCCTTTGCCAATGTGTATAAAGAATAATCCGCAATGTAATATTCCAATGCATGAGATACAGAGTTGTCAAACTGCCCCATCAACGGAACATATCCTTTTGATATATAATCATCGATATCCGGACGCATGAGATTATCTTTACCGGAAGTTGTAGCGGACTTATACATAGCCTCATAAGCTAAATTAATATCAAAATCTCTAAGTCCTTTCATCCACGTATCTACTATTACAGGTAAACTAGGATCGCCTTCCATCGTAAGGGTTTCCCTGCCATAAAGTTCCCATTTAGGAAGCCAACCGTGTTCTCTATACATATCAATCATGGTTCTGACCATCTCAATCTGTCTTTCCGGATACACGAGAGTCATCAACTGATGTAAATTTCTATATGTATCCCATAAAGAAAATACTGTGTATCTGTCACCTTTTGTTACAAGGATCTCATCTCCTTCCATCTGCGGATACTGTCCGTTTACGTCCTGCAAAATATTAGGATGTATAAGTGTATGATAAAGAGCTGTATAGAATACTGTTTTCTGCTCCTTCGTACCTCCCTCTACCATAATTCTACCTAAATCATCATTCCATTTTTTCCTTGCTTCCTCCCGTATTTCAGAAAAATGCCTTCCTGATTGCTCTTGTTCCAGATTTTCACGGGCATTTTCTATACTTACAAAGGAAACTCCTATAGCCGCCTCAATTTCTTCTCCTTCAGAAGTATTAAAAGTAAACCATGCTCCGATATCATCTCCCGCCAGATCTTTTCCATACTTATTATATATCTTGTACTTTCCATTGTCCTTATCCCACTCGGCCTCAACGCCATACATTTTTCTCTGTTTCTTCCAATATCCTGAGTCATCAGGTTTCTTGCTAAGTCTCATTACAAAATATATAGGAAAAACAGCCTGAGGATTATAACAGAAAGTACCCAAAAACTTCATACCTTCTATTTCTCTGTCATTTACTTTCCGAACGAAAGCTCCAGTCTCATTTGTAAGTCCCTCACCAAGATTTAACAGGATATTACTTTTACCTTTAGGAAATGTAAATCTTGTCAACCCGCTCCGCAAAGTTGCAGTTGCCTCAGCCAATATATCATACTTTTTCAGGTATATACTATAGTATCCAGGCGAAGCTGTCTCTTTTTCATACTTGCTGCCATAATTCTTATAGTCAACATCAAGTACTCCTGTCGTAGGCATCAAAAGCAACGAGCCAAGTTCAGGGCATCCTACCCCACTAAGATTTACATGTGAGAATCCTGTAAAATAACTATTTGTATAATCATACGGAGTGGACCACCAGCGTGCATCCTTATCATACACATTATCAGCAGAGCCCATAACATTGAATGGAACCACAGACATCATTCCATTAGGACATACAGCACCGGGATTACATGTACCAAAATTAGTAGTACCAATAAACGGATCTACATAATCTGCCGGCTGTTGTGCGAACACAACTCCGGCAGATAATGAAATAATGATATATAATAGCAATTTATTCATGATATTAGTAGTAGCGATGATACTATTTTATACTATAGAATTGTTTTTAACGAAATCTATAATTTCTGATATATAACCGAATGCCATACCAACGACAGTATCAGCAGCCCCGTAATATACAGCTACTCTTTCTCCATCCTGTAGAGCTGCACACGGAAATACTACGTTTGGCACATCTCCCTGAAGCTCATAAGGAGCAGCAGGAGCAAGAAGATAAGGACGGGTACGATACAATACTTTCTCCGGATTGTCTTTATCCAATATTACAGCTCCCATCGAATATCTGAATCCGTTACATGTAGTAATTACTCCATGATAGAACATAAGCCATCCTTCATTTGTAAGGAAAGGAACAGAACCGGCACCTATCTTGGTACACTGCCATGCACTTTCAGGGAATGGAGTTACTTTCATTACACATCTGTGTTCTCCCCAATATTTCATATCAGGACTATAGCTGATATAAATATCACCGAACGGAGTATGCCCGTTGTCACTCGGACGGCTCAACATTGCATACTTACCGTTTATCTTCTGTGGAAACAGTACTCCATTTCTGTTAAATGGAAGGAAAGCATTCTCGCACTGGAAGAATTCCTTGAAATCGAAAGTATATGCTATTCCGATAGTTGGTCCGTGATATCCGTTACACCATGTAATCCAGTAACGGTCTTCAATCCATGTAACACGAGGGTCATACTTATACTCAGACTCTATCATGTCAGTGTTGCCTGCCTTAAACTGTATCGGTTCATGGTTTATTTCCCAATTGATTCCATCTTTACTGAAACCGGCAAAAATATTCATTTGCACAGCTTTGTTATCGCAACGGAAAACTCCTGCGAAACCGTCACCGAAAGGGACTACTGCACTATTGAATATACTATTTGAAGTTGGAATGTGATATCTTCCGATAACAGGATTCTTTGAATATCTCCACATTACATCGTTGCAACCAGCCGGGCGTTCTTCCCATGGCATATTAAATTTCTCTGACATATTTATTAGATTTAAATGTTATATAATAAAAAATTATTCTCTCTGTCCTTCTATAAGTGTACCGTCTTGATTATACTTGAACGGTATAAAATAAGTTATCAGAAATGCCGGTATCGTAGCTATCAGAACGAATATGAAGAACGGCTCATACCCTCCAGGCCTGTTGAACCATTCTCCCAATGTCTCACATACCCAACCACTCATCATTCCCGGCATCATTACACCAAGGTTCATAATACCGGAAGCAAAAGCATAGTGTGCCATCTGATGTTTACCGGGAGCTACCTGCTGCATCATAAACAGCGTCAGTCCTACAAATCCGAAGCCATATCCAAAATATTCGAATACTATTCCGCTACATATAATCAAACCATTCTCCGGTTGGAAGAATGCCAAGAAGGCATACACCACAAACGGCAGATTAAATATACAGCATAAAGTAAAAAGAGTATTCTTCAATCCTTTGGCAGATATATAATATCCTGCAAGCAATGACCCTAAGACAAATGCAGCAGCACCATAAGTACCGTAATAAAGTCCTATTTCTTTTTCTGATAATCCCAATCCACCTGCATCTCTACCGGCTTTCAGAAACAAAGGAACAATCTTCATCACAAACCCCTCAGCAAATCTGTACAATATAATAAAACAGATATAATATACGATATGGGATTTACGGAAGAAATCAGACAATACATTATATAGTTCTGATAAAGTTTCTTTTCCACTTCTTTGTCTTTCTGTCTTTGCACTATTCGATGAAGGAAGTACGAATATATGATATAAAGCTAACAATATCATTACAGCAGACAATATCAGCATAATTGTCATCCACGATTTTTTGTTTGCTTCAAGTAAGGTCCCGGCTGAAGAATAAGTTTCAATAAAATACCCTGCAAGATAAACAAGCCCTCCTGTAGCTACAATCTTGGCGATATTATAAAAAGCTCCTTGCCATCCAATATATTTAGCCTGCTCGGAGTTTGTCAGTTCACTCATATACACTCCATCGCACGCAATATCATGAGTAGCACCACTAAATGCAACTATTGCCAGCAATGCAATGGAGATAGTAAAGAAACTGTTAAGATTCAAAGATAATGCTACAAGTCCAAAGGCTATACCGGTTATCATCTGTGTAGCAACGACAAAGAACTTCTTAGTCTTAAATAATTCCAGAAATGGGCTCCACAGCGGTTTCAATGTCCATGGAAGAAGAATCAATGATGTCCAGAATGTGATAAGTTTATCATCGACTTCCAATCCCTTGAACATAAGCACCGTCACCATATTAAGGACTACAAAAGGTAGTCCCATGGCAAAATATGCTGACGGCACCCATACTATAGGGCTCTTTCGGTTAGTATTTCCATTATTCATAATTATCACTTCTTTTCGTTAGAGAATGAATATGGAGCATCCGACAATTCTATACCACGTTTTATATTAGGTTTACTATCCATCTGTATATCTATAGTACAGCCTTTCATCAATTCTGAATGGTTAATATAATTCTTAGAATAGTCTGTACCATTAAACTTCATACTGCTGATATATCTGTTCGCATCATTATTTCCGTCTGCGTTGATAACAACTTCTTTTCCATTTTCAAGATGCAATACAGCCTTTTTAAACAGTGGAGCTCCCAATACATACTCATCTGTTCCCGGACATACCGGATAGAAGCCTAATGCAGTAAACACATACCATGCAGAAGTCTGTCCGTTATCTTCATCTCCACAATAGCCGTCAGGAGTAGCAGAATACATTCTGTTCATCACCTCTCTTAACCAATACTGTGCCTTCCATGGTTGTCCGGCATAATTATACAGATATATCATATGCTGTATAGGCTGATTGCCATGTGCATAGTTACCCATGTTCATCACAGTCATCTCGCGGATTTCGTGTATCACCTGACCATAATAGCTTTCATCAAACACTGGCGGAACAGAGAATACGGAATCAAGCATAACAACAAACTGTTCCTTACCTCCCATCAAATCAATCAGTCCTTGTGGGTCATGGAATACAGACCATGAATAATGCCAGCTGTTACCTTCTGTAAAGGCATCTCCCCACTTAAGAGGAGAGAAAGGTTTCATGAATTCACCGTTCTCTTTGCGTCCCCTCATCAGGCAAGATTCCTTGTCGAAAAGGTTCTTGTAATTCATTGCACGTTTGGCATAAAGATTCACCTCCTTTTTAGGACGCTTAAGTTCTTTCGCCAATTTGTAAATGCACCAGTCATTATAGGCATACTCCAATGTACGTGCTGCATTTTCATTTATCTTTACATCGTAAGGGACATATCCGAGTTTGTTGTAATATTCATATCCCAAACGTCCTGTAGAAGATATTTCAGGATGAACATTGTTAGCTCCATGAATAAGCCCCTTATAGAGAGTTTCCAAATCTTCAACCTTTACTCCCTTCATATAGGCATCTACCAGTACAGAAGCCGAATTGTTACCTATCATACAGCCTCTGTGACCAGGACTAGCCCATTCCGGAAAGAAGCCACTTTCTTTATAAGTATTAATCAAACCTTCCTGAATTTCTTTGTTTACTGACGGATACATCATGTTAAGCAATGGGAACAGACATCTGAAAGTATCCCAGAAGCCTGTATCTGTGTACATATATCCAGACAAGACTTTACCGTTGTAAGGACTATAGTGAACAACCTGTCCGTCTTTATCTATTTCATAAAACTTTCTTGGGAAAAGCAAAGAACGGTACAAGCATGAATAGAAAGTTCTATACTGATCCAGATTTCCACCTTCTACCTCCATCTTACCTAACACCTCATTCCAAGCATCTTTACCTTTTGCAACAAGATTGTCAAAGCTGTCATTACCCAATTCTTTAAGATTAATCTCAGCCTGTTCATAACTGATGAAAGATGAAGCTACACGTGCATGTACCTTCTCTCCCTTCTTTGTACTGAAACCTATTATAGCATGAACATGATCTGCATGCTGTTCATTGGCATTCTTATCCAATTTTCCATCAGCCACTGTAGCTGTATAAGAGAAAGGCTTATCAAATTCTATGATAAAATAGTTTTTAAAGTTCGCAGGAACTCCTCCACTGTTTCTTGTGGTATAACCTAAAATCCTGTTTTTCTCAACATCAACTTTAATATAAGGACTTTCCTCAAAATTTCCTTTATGGAATGCGTCGATTACCACATATGAGTTTTCATTCTCCGGAAAAGTAAATCTGAACATTGCGGCTCTTTCCGTTGGTGTAAGTTCTGTTACAACATCATGTTCAGCCAAATATACCTTATAGTAGTATGCTTTAGCCACTTCACCCTTATGAGAGAACCAGCTTGCACGTTTTTCCTCATCAAATTCCGGTTTACCTACGACCGGCATTATAGAGAACTGTCCGTAATCATTTATCCAAGGACTTGGCTGATGCGTCTGTTTAAATCCTCTTATTTTATAGGCATTATAAGTATATTGCCATCCATCGCCCATCTTGCCGGTCTGTGGAGTCCAGAAGTTCATACCCCAAGGTCTTGCTATAGCCGGATATGTATTCCCGGTTGACAACTCAAATGCCGACTGTGTACCCACTAACGGATTCACATAATCAGCGTAATCATTTGCATATACAGTTAGCGCAACCCATAACATAAATATAGGTAACAAAAGTTTTCTCATGGTCAGTCTTTTTTTATAGGTTAAAAATTAATTTTCAGCAATATATCCCCATTGTGTAGGCTTATCAGTCATCGTAAATTCTATGATTCCTCCATTCATAATATCCTTATGATTGATAAACGGCTTTTCAAGTATAACTCCATTCAACACTGCTTTCTCTATATATCTGTTTTCTTTTCTATTATTTATAGTTTTAACGGTAAACTTTTTATTTCCAGGCAGGTTAATGATAACCTCATCAAACAACGGACGTCCGATAGAATATACCGGTTTTCCTGGACATACCTGATAGAAACCAATAGAGTTCATGATATACCATGCAGACATCTGTCCGCAATCCTCATTTCCTGAAAGCCCGTCCGGCGCATTGTGATACTGACTGCGGAAAACACTATCAACCAACTCCTGAGTTTTCCATGGTTGGTCAGCATAGTTATACAAATGAATTATATGATGACTCGGCTCATTTCCATGAGCATATTGTCCTATAAGTCCTGTGATATCAGCAGAAACCAACTCTCCTTCCAAAGAAGAATCTGCTGTAAACAATGAATCCAGTTTTTCGGTAAATTTAGTCTTACCTCCCATAAGTTCAATCAATCCTTTTACATCATGCGGAACAAACCAGGTCCACTGCCATGCAGTTCCTTCACAATAATCATCATTTCTATGGTTAGAAGCCCTTGGGCTGAAAGGTGTACGCCACTTACCTTTAGAATCCAATCCGCGCATGAATCCTGTTGACTTGTCAAAATATATCTGATATGCCTTAGAATACTCCTTATATTTCTCTGCATTTTTAAAATCATAATTTGCTTCTGCCATAACAGAAATACAATAATCATTATATGCATACTCCAAAGCTTTAGCCACTGACTCATGGTCTTTATCACAAGGAACATATCCTAAAGTATTCTTATAATATTTTGCATTAGGCATAAGGCAAGGCAGAACCAAATCCGGACATTTTATACCGGTAGTGTCATATTCTGCTGCACGTAAACAAGCCTCGTATGCTTCTTTAATATCAAATTTGGCATAACCTTTTGTATAAGCATCTGCTATCAATGACACAGCATGATAACCAATCATTGTACCAGTATAATTAGAAGCCAAATCCCACATAGGAAAAATTCCACCTTCCTTATGCTTAAGCAACAATGAAGCAATAAAATCATTATTCAAATCCGGGTCAATAATAGACAGCAACGGATGTAGTGCTCTGAAAGTATCCCATAATGAGAATATTGTATATACCGGTTTTTCAGGATCTCCCTGGTGTATCTGTAAGTCCATACCTAAATAACGTCCATCAACGTCAGTAAAGAGATTAGGACTTATTGCTGTATGATATAATGCTGTATAGAAAATAGCTTTATCATCAGCATTATCAGTCTTGATATTTATCTTAGACAGATAATTATTCCACGCCTGATAAGCATCAGTCTTAACTTTATCAAAATCCCATTCTGGAATTTCTGCCTCAACATTCTTTTTAGCTCCATCTACATCTACTGCCGATATACCGACTTTGACAAAAACCTGCTCATCCTTTTTTGTATCAAATTTAAGCAATGCCTTATACAAAGCCTGCTGTTTCCCTTTGCTGTCAGTTAGCGTATCTGTATAAATCTCATATGAGAAAGGCTTTGAGAATTTTGCATAGAAACATATTCTTTGGTCAAAAGCCCAATATTTAGTCAGCTTATAACCACATAATTCAGTGTCACTCAATACATCAATATGCATATCCAGATTATCCTGGCGCTGTATAGAATAATCCATATCAACAATAAATCCGGATTCCGTACTTTCCGGGAATGTATATCTATGAATAGCAGCCCTCTTTGTTGCAGACAATTCAGCTTTTACTGAATATCTATCCAGAATTACAGAATAATATCCAGGAACAGCAACTTCATTTTCATGTGAGAAAGATGATGCATATGGCAATGACTGGCTGGAAAAGTCCTGATTTTTATAAACCTGTTCTCCTACTGTAGGCATTATTAGGATATCACCATAATCCGCACATCCGGTTCCACTTACATGGGTATGTGAAAATCCATTAATAGAAGAATCCTCATAATAATATCCCGAACAAGCATCCCATCCGTCGATTCTTGTATCTGGGCTCGGCTGTATCATTCCGTTCGGAACAACAGGTCCGGGGAAAGTGTGTCCATGTCCACCTGTTCCTATAAACGGATTAACCATACTAGCATAATCTGTTTCTGTGATTTTCGTAGTATTACACGTACACAATACAAATGCCAATAAAGGCATGAATAAAAATTTATTCATTGTCATAATTATTTAAGGTTATTATTCTACCGATATAAATATATTTCGTTTGTTTATTACGTAATTAAAATGAATTGTATGACTTAGTATGTCCAAAACTTCGTCTATATTCTTTTTCTTCTGCAATACTCCAGAGTACGTATTTCCTTTGTTTATTTCCGGAGATAACACAATATTTACATTGTAAATTCTTTCCAGCATCAAGGCTATGTCATAAATATTTGCATTTTTCAGTTGAACAAAATCATTATGCCATATAGCGTCTATTTCCGCATCTGTATTAGAAACCTTCATTTGTCTTGTATAAGCATTCAGCTCAACTTTCTGTCCTGGCGACAACGTTATAAGTCCCTCGTTCGCATTTCCACTCGCTTTGATTTCTCCTTCAAGCAGTGAAGCCTCAGCTATTCTACATTTGTCGCTACTCTTAAAATTGAATTTGGTACCAAGCACTTCAATCTGCATAGTAGAACCCTTCACAACAAAAGGCTTATGTTTATTAGAAGTAACCTCAAAATAGGCTTCTCCATTCAGACTCAACAGTCTTATATCATCTTCGAAATTCTCAGGATACTCCAAAGAAGTATTCTCGTTCAACCATACCTTACTACCATCCGGCAATACCAACTGTTTGGTTTCTCCTTCAGCAGTAGCAAACCTTATCATACTATTATTTTCATTACTAAAATGCAAATAAGCGAATATAGATAGCACCAATACACCTACAAAAACTGCAGCATATCTCATTATACTATATAGCCTTATTGATTTTAACTTACGTCCTTTCTCCTGGTTTTCTATCCTTTGCAGAAATTTTTGTTTTGCCCTATCACATTTTTCATCGGAAATATTATGCCTACCTAGAAAATAAATTTCCTCCAACTTTAAGAATTGCTCCATATTCTGCTTGGATTCATTTACCCACGCAAGTACTGTCTTCTTTTCCTCATCGCTACATTTTCCTTCGAAAAAGTTCCAAATCATCTTATAGTTAACCATACCTATCTTTTCATTCATTTCTATTATATCTTTCATTCTATTGCACAGCCTTATCTGTCATTTCAAACTCCAATACCCCTCCATTTATTATATCTTCATGCCTAAGAACCGGAGCAGTAAGCAATTTTCCATTCAATTTCACAGATTTAACATAACAATTATCACGGCTTACATTTTTTGCAAATATCGTAAAAATCTTATTCTCAGCAAATCTTATTTTCATCTCAGGAAACATCGGAGTACCTATCTCATATTTACCCGATACCGGATTTACCGGATAAAACCCCATAGCACTCAGCACATACCATGCCGACATCTGTCCGCAATCTTCATTTCCACATAAACCTGCTGGAGTATTTTTATACAACTCATGCATTATCTCAGATACGTATTTCTGAGTTTTCCATGCATTATCCGTATAATTATAAAGATAAGCGACATGATGGCTAGGTTCATTACCATGTGCATATTGTCCAATCATACCAGTACTAAATATAGGCAATTCTTCATTACCCTTGGGCATCAGAGTAAACATACTGTCCAATTTTTCCTCGAAACGTTTTTTACCTCCCATTAAGTCAACAAGACCATCTATGTCGTGCTGAACAGACCACAAATACTGCCAACCATTACTTTCTGTTATGTGGGGCGTATATTCTTCAGGATCAAAATCTTTTATAAAATCACCATTACTATCTTTGGGCTGCATAAACGAAATCTTTTCATTATATACGTTTTTATAATTCAAAGACCTTTTGTAAAACTCGTTTGCCAAATCATATCTACCAATCTTTTCAGCCATCATAGCTATACAATAATCATCAAAAGAATATTCCAATGTTTTTGACAAAGACCAGTCATCACTATTATATTTATCTACCACATCATATGGTACATATCCCTTTTTTTTGTAGAGTCCTATTTCTCTATAATCATCAATATTGGCAGTTTTTACACATTCATCTAATGCAGATACTGGATCAAAATCACCTATTCCCTTAAGATAAGCATCTACTATTACCGGAACAGAATGATAACCAATCATCATATCCGTTTCACATCCATACATATTCCAAACCGGAAGTCTGCCGTTTTGCTCGGAAAAAGCGACAAGCGACTTTACCATATCATTTACCCTCTGCGGCTGAATAATGGTAAACAAAGGATGTGCAGCCCTATATGTATCCCATAGAGAAAATGTACTATAATTTGTCCAACCTTCTGATTTATGAATTTGCCCGTCAGGTCCATAATATCCACCATCTACATCACCATATATTGTAGGAGCCAACATACTATGATATAAAGCCGTATAAAAAATTACCTTTTCATCCTGATTGTCTGTTGTAACTTCAACCTTTCCTAAAGCCTCATTCCATATTTTTCTGGCTTTTGACAAATATGAATCAAAATTATCATCTTGAGCTTCAGCCTTGAAATTTTTTTCCGCACCTTCCATGCTTACCCCTGAAATTGCCGTCCTGATAAGAATCCGCTCATCTTCATTCGTATTATAATTTATTCTAGCAATATATCCTACGCCTTTTTTCTTACCATCTTTTAAAATTGCTGTAGTGTCAAACTCTACACTATCAAAAGGTCTGGAAAATTTCGTATAGAAATATATTTTCTGATTTCTTGCCCAACCATTTGAAAATCTATATCCTCTTAAAGTTACAGAATCTATTTGTTCTATATATGAATCCTGGGTTTCATCCCAATTCATGGCTTTCTTCAAATTTATAAATATCGCAGATTCTGCTTTTGGAAATGTATATCTTTGAATACCACATCTTTCTGTAGCGGTCAATTCCACATTGATTTTATAATCATCCAAAAATACCTGATAATATCCGGCATATGCACTCTCCTTGTCATGTGAAAACTTAGAATGAATACCTAAAGGCTGCTCTGCTTTATTATACGGTAGAGTAACAGGCATAAACGATATGTCATAGAGATCTCCTGCACCGGTACCAGACAAATGAGTATGGCTGAATCCCGCAATTGTACTATCCGGATAAAAATATCCCGAAATTCTATCCCATCCGGGCAAACCATTGTCCGGGCTAAGCTGTACCATGCCAAACGGAACTTGTGCTCCAGGATAAGTATTACCTGTGAAATCCGTTCCTATAAAAGGATTTACAAACTGAGTGTAATCTATTGCCTGATTATTCACTTTTTCATTACATGATGACACAGTTAATGACATCAAAGCAAAACTCATACATATAATACTTAAATGTTTCATACAAAAAAGTTATCATTTCATATTAATAACAACCATTACCATTATTACACTTACATTATTAACGTTTATTAAAAATCCAAGACAGAACTATATTGAAAGAAATAATAAATAGCATTTAAACGGTCATTAAATACTATTTAAACGCTATTTAAAACTTGTCATTCTATAGGTCTGAAATAAACCGCCTGACCACCACCTCTTGCCATCTTTATCCGGAGTTTATCTTCATAAGATACTTTCCTGTTCATTATTCTATAGGCGGCAGGATTAGTTTCCCAGTCTGAATCTTCAGCATCCGCATAAATAACCGCATCATAAACACGTCCCGGTTCCAAAAAGTCAAGACCGATTTCTACTTCACGGGACTCTTCATCTGTAGCGGCACCAAGGAAATATCTATCCTTGGCTTTCCTTACTATTACAACATATTCACCCGGTTCCCCCTCCAAAGCCTTCGACCAGTCACAATCGGGATCAAAATCACGGAAGAACTGAAAAGCCGGATGTCCTTCATAATTTTCAATCATATCAGAGGCCATCTGAAGAGGTGAATACAATATCACCCAGTTGGCGATTTGCTTGGCCAATGTGGTATTTACACGACAGTCCTTACTGTCCTTCATGTTCCATTGCTTCCTATCAGGAGAATTCTTTATGCGTTCGTATGTTATGTCGAAAATCCCCGGTGTATAATCCATTGGTCCGGAAAGAAGTCTTGTAAAAGGAAGCATAACATGATGCGAAGGAGGATTACCGTCGCTCCAGGCGTTCCATTCCATACCTCTTGCTCCCTCGCGAGTCATCATGTTGGGGTAAGTCCTCCGGATACCGGTATCCTTTATCGGTTCATGAACATCAAGAGTTGTACGATACTTAGCCGCAGTTTCAACGACTTTGCGGTAATGACGTACATTAAACTGCCCGTGATGATTATTACCATCCGGCAAACCACCGGCATATCCGGTTTTTACACAGTTTATGCCCATATCGGAGTACCATTTATATGCGTTGTCAAGCTGACGTTCGTAATTTAATACATTACCGCCTGTCTCATGATGACCTATTATCTTCACGCCTTTCTTACGGGCATACTCCGCTATTTCCTTTATGTCGAAGTCGTCATAAGGAGCAGTATAGTCGAACTCCTGCGAGCCTCCCCAGTTTTCCCATCCTTTGTTCCATCCTTCATAGACTACAGCATCTATATTGTTTGCGGCAGCAAAGTCTATATAACGTTTCGCGTTTGCCGTAGTCGCGCCATGCCTTTTGCCGTCATACCACGTCTCTACTCCCAAATGCATACCCCACCATATTCCGATATACTTCATCGGACGTATCCAGTCCGTGGTCTCTAGTTTGCAAGGCTCGTTTAGATTCAGTATCAAAGAAGAGTTTATCAAATCCACAGCTTTGCCGCCTATCTGTATTGTCCTCCATGGAGTGACGAACTTTCCTCCTGCTATCCTAGCCTTTACTCCGTCCGGCCACGGAGCGAGTTCTGCCTTAAAGCGGCAGCCGTCAGTATGTTTCAGAGTCATCTCAGGAAAATCCGTCAGCGCAGCTTCGTGGATACTTGCATATACACTGCCACATTTAAATGTCATAGGTGTATTAGCATTGTCAATTCCACTTATCGGCAAAGTACGGTAAAGCAGTTCATAGGTCTCGAAACTAGCCGGAATAGACCATGACACTCCGTCGTTGGCAATATTGAACTCTGTCAGCTCGTCGGTGATGAACAAGCTGTCAACATTATGGACATCATACTCGTATCTGAAACCTACACCGTCGTCAAAGACCCTGAAACGTACTGTCAGGCCAACAGTACTACCGTCGGAAAGCAAAACAGCCATTTCATTATACTTGTTTCGTATAGTCTTGTTTTCGCCCCAAGGTTGGGTCCAAGTATCATCTGCGGAATTAAAATCAACATTTTCAATTTCAAGTCCGTCGGACAGCGACAATCCACTCTTCTCCACCAAGCCCATCGCTGAAGGAGACACGAACAATGAATCCTTTACTTTTATCTCATATAAAAGCTTTCCATCATTATCCGTTGAAAAACTTAAACTTATATCTCCGTCAGGAGAATAAACATTAGTTGCCTGCTGTTTGCATCCGCTCAACAAGACAATACAAACAAGCATAATTACCATGACCGATTTATTCATTCTGCTTTTCTTTTAATTTACACATAGCTTACCATCATCTCAGGTATGATGGTGTCATTGTATCATAATTTGTACCCTCAAATTCCACCACTGGTGAGTTTGTATTTCCTAATCCCTTAAAGAAACCTTCATAATCCTGTAAATAAATATTAGTAAAAGGAGAATCTTTCCATGTATCCGGCACATACTGTACATTAAACGTTATCATTGATGTCTGTCCGGATTCTTTCTGCGTTTTCAAAGTTTCTCCTTTAGACTCGGTGCGAGTCCCGCTTCCTGTACCGTCAGGTTCTTCCCAGTAAATCTTTACATGCCTTATTCCCTCATATTGGTCAGCTTCAAGGCTCATTTCAAAAGAAGCTACTCCGAATTTCTGTTTTGCCACTTCTGCGTCCATTCCTGCAATCCAAGTTCCATCCGATCTGTTTCCCTCGTTTGATTGATTATAATTATCTGCTTTTTGATAATTGGCATTCCAAACATAATCAAGCAATTCACCTACTTTTATCTCAGCCAGTTCGTCCAGCACAGGCTGGTTCTCCGGATTCTTCACCCATTCCCTTACAGCCTTACGACTTTCGCTCATATCATCATCATTCCATTTACCATCCCCGTTCTTTATATAATCAAAGTCATTGCTGAACAAGCACCATCCCCTCTCACCGGTTCTGGAATTACTATTGTAGCCTATATTGTACATGGTTATAATATTCTTCCTGTCTTTCCATTGCTGTCCTTCAACGTAAGGCATAAGGTCTCTCAGTTCCTTTATCAAGAAATGGAAGCTACCCATCTGTATCATAGGTCTTCCGGGCTGTACTGCTTCCAATGATGCAGGATAGTCGGCATATTCATCGTCGAACATCACTCCGTCAAGCCCGTATTTACTTACCGCTGAGCTAATGTCAGCCGCAAAATCCTTTATCATCTTGCGGTCATTACTGATATCAAGGTTCGAAAAACCGATTCCCTGATGGTTTGGCATAATGGACAATAATACTTTGATTCCCTTTTCCTGCAAAGGTCTTACAAATATATCAATATTATCCAATATACGTTTCACATCCTCGTTATAATATAATACCGGTTTGCATGAGAACTCATCAAAGTTAACATTCGCGGAAAATATTACAGCCATGTCAAACAGCGGACGTTTCTTTTCCGGCTGACTTTCACCATAAGGATAAAGCATATAATTGCCAATATTGCGCAAATCATTTTCTGTGGCCTCTACTATGGCCACAATTCTTGGCTCTTCCACTGTAGGAGTCCTGTCCACCCATGTCATATCTATGTTGAAATCTTCAGAGTTGACAATCTCAACAAACTGCAATCCCACTTCCTCATCACCGGACTTCAACACAAGAGGCAGTACGTACGTACCGTCATCCTGATTGTTTATCTTTATTGATATCGTGACACTAGTCTGCTCTTTATTCATAATCACTGATTCCGGCAAAGTATATTTATCCCTGTCAAGCAACTTATACAAACTTATACCTTTAAAATCAGCATATTTTTTCGTGAGTTCAGCCAAAGTCTCTTCCGAGTCGTCAAATTCCGCCACGACATCCCGGCTGCCATTCTTTCCCTGCCTTAGTTCAAAAACAATCTCCTCGCCTGACAACCTATGGCTTATACTATTCTCCTCGCCGGGCAATACGAACTGAAGATCGCCGACAAGCTGGCCATTACCAGCTTCAGGTACTTCCGCCGTGAGGTTATCCTCTTTACAGCCGATAAAAATGGCCGAGACGCATAACATTACAAGATACAATGATTTATATAGTTTCATAACTTTCTTTTTTTAAATATTAATATCAATATCATTATCAATTACCACAACCGGTTCTACAGAAGAGCCACTTGCTCCCTGGCGTTTCACCGTAATATGGCAGTCATTTCCGCTGATGTCCTCAATCATTTTATTATCGGAACCTACCATTGCCTTGTTCATCTTCCAGTAAGCCAACAGCTTACTCTTTTCCTCATCCAGGCTGATGACATCCAAGGCGTTGTCTTTCAGTTCTTTCATAGTCCTGGAAACATTCCATATCCTTACCTCCGACATCTTGCCATTAAACCCTCTCCATTGGTTGAAGGATTGGCCCAAATTGAACGAATTGCCTGCAAGACTTATATTTCCGGAATAGTTCGTAGAGAAGCGTTCCCTATAATCTATATAGAATTTGATTTCCGTTCCGTCATAAGTCATTGCGATATGATACCACTTCTTTTCTTTAAACTTATAATTTATGATATATTTATTGTCGTTCACCACAAGCTGCAACATATTTGTAGAAACGCTGGCATCACCGAAACGCAACAGGAAATTCACTTTGTCACCAAATTCCTCATATCCCCACAACGTTGATATGCCACCCAATGTTCCATCCTGTCTTTCGCTCTCGTCCTTAAACGAATCAACATAAATCAGCCCTTCTATCGTACATGCCGACAAGCTATTGAGACCATCAATTTTGTCTGTCTCATAATACAAGTTATTCCTGTTGATGCCTTTGTCCACTCCGTCAGCATCCAATTTGTCATCGCCGGACATCGGTCTGAAGTCGGCAGCCCCTTCCATTTCTCCTGAACCACCTTTCCTCTTAACATGTATGAAAACTATCTTATTGGTTTCCTCGATATTGAAACCGGGAACAGTTTCCAACTGTATCGCCAATAAATAGTCCTTATTGATCTGAAGCGATTGGCTATTGGTTATACGGATTGAGCAACTGTTTACAGCGTTTTTGCCATCCTTCTCGAACACCACCATATCATTCACCAGCTTATATGCAGTTTCCGGCAGAAAGTCCACTCCGTAACCTGCATTATCTTTAAATGTGGAGAGTATTGTCTCTTCCTCCAAAACATTCAGATAGAACACGTTATCCATGCTCATCCTGCCATCTTTCAATTTTGCCGATACGGTTACGTCTTTTGTCTGACCTATTGGCTGCGCTGAAGAGAAAATCACATCTACAGGATTAACGGTTATCTCTCCTGCCGAAGAAATGTCCGACACTTCAGTCGTATTCACAAACACCAGTTCCTTATCCGTCGTCTCTTCAGGTGCAACGGTCTTGTCCGGGCCGAACAAAGTCTTCCCGAATTCTTCACGGCAAGCGGTCTGGAACAACAACAAAATCAAAAAACTTATTATTGATAATCTTTTCATAATATTCGTTATTTAAGGTTTAGATATTGTATAGTCTGTCTTAAGATGTTATAATTATTTTCATAATCATTCTCAACCCCTTTGATAGCCAGTCCGCCTGTCCTTTGCCCTCCAAGAGGTTTCCATAAACCTAATGATTTGTATTTCTCCTCTGTCACTTCCACGGATGACAATATATCCTCATACGGGGTTTCCCAAGAATCATCCTCCAATGACAAGTAGAGTATAAACTGCTCCGGACGGGCCTCATCCATCAACATAAAGCTGTCGAACGCTTCCTGCACTTCGGAAAGCCTGTCATTGCCATGAGTTGTGCTGACAACGTAATCAAACAAGCCGCATGCATTACTTACATATCCCGGATTTCCCTCGAAAACAAGGATTTTTCCGGCGTTCTTCACCCTTTCACCTGCTTTTCCAATAAAGCCATTCACTATTTCCTTGAAGAATGTATCGCCCGTTGTTGTTATGGCAATGGTCATTCCGTCAAATCCGGCTTCGGAAATATTCTTTTCAGAATTATCCATAACGACATCTCCAATGCCGGAATATTCATCCGCTACCTTCTGTCTTTCCTGTTCTACGGCCTTGTCTATATCCTCCATCGTCACTTCCCTGCCCTCGCCGGCAGCCAGTTCTTCCGCTATTTCTTCCCCTCTTTCATCGGCCTCTTCCATAGCGGCGACGTATTGTTCGTATATTTTATCAAAATCAACCTTCATCAATACTTTCGTGCCCTTGTCTTCCCTTACACTTTTGATGTCAGCCTTCTGCGCTTCCGAAAGTTCCTCATATTCGCCTTCCAGGATAACCATATCAAGACTGTCCGGCAAAGTACTTAGATAAGAGCCCATATTCCCGTCGGCCTTCCAGTTGGAGAACCACACGGCTGAGATATAATGCTCTGTTGATTTATAGTTCTTTATTTCCTCCAAATTCTTTTCGGCAGACGCGACAGTCATCTCCAACGGCTCAATTTCCGTGCATCCTGCCATGAGCATTCCAAGACATGCTATTTTTATGATATTTTTCATACTTCCAATTTTAAATATTAACTACATTCATTTTCTTGCCCACCATACATTAGTGTTCGGACTGTCATTACCTTCCAAATCCTCCTTTATGGCGTTTTCTACATTGGTTGTATTAACCGAATACTCAATCTGCGGCAACGGATATCTCCTGTATCCAAACATGTCGGCTCCGGAATCGTCCTTCTTTATATTATTCACGTCATGGTTATAATCCACAGCCGGCAATAAGTTCGGGTATCCCGTGCGTCGCCATTCAGCCCATGCCTCGGCACTACCGTATGGAAACATTGCTATGTATTTCTGGGTAATGATTTTGGCCAGATTATCATTATCGTTGTCCGACCACTTTACCGTAATATCAGACGAAAAAGAAGGATTATTGAATTTAGGATATTCGCTGTCGGAGAATGCGCCTCTCTTAGCTTCATTGTTCAGATAGTCTCCTATAGGCACATCATGCATATTCATTGACAATTCTATGCCTTTCACATAAAACTCCTCTGCCGAACCACCCATATTCCAATTTTTCAGTGCTCCCTCAGCCCTCAGGAAGTAAACCTCAGAAGCATTCATCCACACTATCGGATCAGACACACTAACCTTCGGTCTTGAGTAAATGTTCGAAGACGAGTTTATCAGTTCCTCCTTTGCCGGCAGTTCGACACCTGCCCTCAATCCGAAATACACGTCATTGCCGGTTCTGTTTGTTTTTTCAAAATAAGCCTCCCTACGAGGATCGGAAAACGCGTTCATATAAGATATGATATCGGCACCACATCTTGTGTCACCCCAGTTATTGCTCATCTTGTAAAAAGGATTATCAGACGTCTGCTTCATTGCATTCTCCGTATTACTTTCCATAACGCCGGCGGCTACAGCCTCCTCTGCCCATTTCTTTGCCTCATCCGGCAGTTTGCCGGAAACTCTCATGGCCAGTCTTAATTTCAACGAGTTGGCAAACTTCACCCATCTGTCCAAATCACCGCTATAAATATCGTCATGTGTAAGCCAAGCACTTTTCTCAACAGAAGATAAAACCGTTTTTGACAAAGTTTCACCCGACCATGTAAGTTCTTCAATCATTTTCCTATAAATATATTCCTGGGTCTGGTATGGTTTCTGTGCCTCAGTCCCTGAAAATTCATATGGTATCGGCCCGTACATGTCTGTCAGCCTATGCAGCACAGCCACCTTTAGTATGGTTCCCCACGCATAAAAAGCATTGTCATGACTGGCATTAGTGGCCAGCGACAACGAGTTATACTGCTTTATGACCTTCGGCAAAGACTCCTCATCCGTAAATGGATATTCGATAAAACCGGCATTATAATTATATCGTCCTATATCGCTGTGTTTTGTCTGTCCCATATATCCAGAAAGGGTTTCACAGCCCAGACTGATTGATTGCTGGTACAAGTTTTCCTGCAGCGGTATTACAATTCCGGCCAGCACTCCGCAATCGTTGGCAACCTGTTCGGCTATACCCCCCGAAGCCAGCACCTCGTCCGTCACGCCATATGGGTCGCTGTTATATTCTTCAAAGTTGTCAGTACAGCCCGCTACAGCCATACCTGTCAATATGCCAAATAAAAAGAGTTTATTCATGGTTTAAATTTTTAGTCTGTTACACATATCAGTTTTTTTACTTAAAACTTAGCCTTTATGCTAAATCCGAAACTTCTCTGCGACGGCAACATGAAATAGTCAAGTCCCTGAGCGTAATTTCCTGTGGACGAAACAGCCTCCGGATCAAACGGAGCCTTGCAATACAACATCCACAAGTTCTTTCCTGTTAATGATACAGACAAGTCGAGGACATTGCCCAACCATTTCCTGGGGATATTATATGAGATGTACGCTTCGCGCAGACGCACATTTGTCGCACTGTAAGTATAATACTGTGTCAGATAGTCTTTCGGTCTGCCTTGCAGCTGATAATATGTCTGTGCCGGAACCACCACACCCGGAGCAAGATTAACTCCGCCGGCGTCACGGGCATCGGCTGTGACTTTAGAAACGCCCGAATAATCCATTGCAGCCTGCGTTCCCGAAATCACAATACCTCCAAATCTGGCCGAAAGCATAAATCCGAAGTTAAGGTTTCCGTATCTGAAATCATTTCTCCATCCCATAGTGGCATCCGGCAAAAGGCTGCCAAGTTTAAGATACTCTTGCCTTGGCTTTATGTCCTGCGATACATCTATGTTTCCATAAGCGTCCCTCACGAAGTCTGTCTTGGCATAAATATCTCCCAATGTACCGCCCGGGCGTAATATAACTTGGGCATTACCGAAATTGTCTTTCAAAAGTTCATCCTTTTCAAACAACGGTTCGCTCGGATTCTGAGGGTTCTTCACGTTTGCCACAAGTTCCTTTATCTCATTCTTGTTATATCCGTATGTAAGATTGGTATCCCATGTGAACTTCTTTCCGAAGTCAACCGTCGCTCCCAGGGTTATTTCCACTCCCTGGTTCTGCACATTACCTGTCTGCACATAAGTATAGTTATATCCTGATGAAGCGGACATGGCAGCCCTGATTGTCTGGTTTTTCGTGTTAGTCTTGTAATAAGTAATGTCAAAGTTCAGTATGTTACGTATCCATTTCGTGGTCAATCCGATTTCGAAAGAATTGGTGCGTTCCGGTTTCAGTTCCTTCAACGGGTAGTATCCTTCTTTCACCCACTTCTTGTCGTCCTGGCTGAAAGTATTAAGCTGCATTGTAAGCCCTCTTTGGAATGGAGATGCCACCTGCGCATAAGCCACCCTCATTTTGGCAAACGATAAGGAGTTGTACATTTTGTTTCTCAGTTCCTCCGAAAGCATGTCGGTGATTATCCCGGACAATCCTACTGAAGGATAGAAGAAAGACTTATTGTTCGAGCCTGCCAATTGCGAAGCCCAGTCGTTTCGTCCTGTCACGGTGAGGAACAGCAATCTTTTCCAGCTGACTTCCATGCTTCCAAACACGGACTGGGTCTGCTCCCTCCATCCTCTCTGGTAGAACTGCGCCTTCTGAGCACCTTGCTCTATGTTCTGCACGTTGAATACGTTAGGCAGTCCGTCTTCCCTCAAAGGTCCCTGATTGATGACTCCGTCGTTTATCTGGTCGGTAAGACTGGCTCCTACGTTCAGTGCCAGTGTATAATCCTCACCTATGTTTTTAGTCAGATTGGTCAGCACATCAATATAGTTCTGCATGTCGGTGGAATTTTCCAGGCCGAAGTAACCGTTTTTCGTTCCGCCATCAAGCAGTGTCGGCACAGTACCGACAAAACGCTTGTCCTTATACTCCTGGTTGGTTCTGTCTATCCTGTATCTGGCGGCTATATCCCACTTCTCGGACGGCGACCATTCCTTTATCAGATAAGAAAGTCCCAATGAAACTATAAACCTCTTCCTTTCCGATGTGCGTATGTTCCTGTACGCCACCCAATAAGGATTCTGCATCGTATAGTCACCCTGTGGGAAAGGGCTCGCCGTAAGCAGACCGCGTTCCTCGTCCCACATCTCGAAATACTTGGCATCGGCCCAGTCAAGTCCTCTTGGATACAAATACGCTCCGACCATCGGATTCATGTATTCACCCTGGTTCACCATGTTCTGGTCGCGCTGTATGATATACTGCGCTCCGATGTCCATCTTCAACCTTCCGTTGAGCGCAGAGCTTGAATTGCGGAGAGTCATGTTATACCTGTCGTATGTATTGTTGGGAATCAGGCCGTTGGCATTCGTGGCGGCCAGCGAGGCATACGTCTGACTCTTTTCGGTACCCATGGAGAGGGTAACGGCATTTGTATATGTGGCCGAAGTCTTGAAAAAATCAGTCGGTTCATAACCTGTGGAAGCCTGCTTCTCTCCCCAGCTTACTGCCGCGTTTGGCAAACTGCCGTATGTATTCTGGAACTCAGGCATGACAAAAGGATGGGCAAACTCCATTGAAGACGAGAATGTGGCTTCCAGCTTGCCTTCTTTTCCTTTCTTGGTAGTGATAAGGATTGCCCCATTGGCTGCGGACGAACCATACAACGCCGCTGCGGACGCTCCCGTCAGGACAGTCATCGACTCTATATCCTCGGGATTGAGGTCGGCTATGCCTTCGGTAGAGCCTCTGGATGTATAAAGTCCGGAACCTTCCTCGCCCACAGAGTTGAACATCGGCACACCGTCTATCACGTACAGTGCGTTGTTGCTTCCTTCTATCGACTTCACTCCTCGCATTACTACTTTAGTGGCTCCTCCCACTCCGGAAGAACTGGTCTGTATGTTCACACCGGCAATCTTTCCGCTCAGGCTGTTTATGAGGTTGGCGTCTTTCACCCTTGTCAACTCATCCTGTTTAACGCTCTGCACGTTGTACGACAGAGCCTTTTCCTGCCTCTTTATACCCAATGCCGTAACCACCACATCGTCCAACACCTGCGTGTCTTCCAGCAGTGTGACATTTATTTCTGACATGCCGGCCGAAACGGTTTTCTTTATGCTGGTAAAACCTATGAAGGAGAATTCTATTACAGAGCCTTCAGGCACGCTTATGGTATAGTTGCCGTCCATGTCCGTCACCGTACCATTGGTAGTACCCACTTCTATCACGTTCACCATTATCAATGGCAGTCCCTGATTATCGACCACCTGCCCCTTTATCTCTATGTTTTGGGCGTTTGCTACTCCACATAATCCAATTATGGAGAGCAAAAATATAATAAATCTGCTTTTCATTTATCTTAAGTATTAAATAATTAAGGAATATATTCAAAATTTTCCCTACTAAGATTAACCTTAAATCCATCTGTGATATTCGCTCCACGCTCACGTACTATGGAAATCTTTTGGCCAAAATCTATAAAATCCATAATAGGATATACAAATATCGCTATATCTTTGTCTGTGCTAAATTTCACCTGACTAATTGAAAAAGTAAGCGGTAAATCATTTATACTATTAACCTTTGTATCCGATTTATAAAGGCCCTCAAAATCCCCAAGTCCGCTATTAATTGCATCTTTTAACTTTTCCGCATCATTCAACACATATACATAAGCACCGTCAAAGCCAAAATTACATTGAGTAAACTCATTTAGAGTGACTTCTATGCTCACAGTCTTCTCTATACCTCCGCCACCACCGACAGGTTCATACGGATACTCGATGTTAACGGGATATGTCGCATCAGTGGAATTTACAGTCACGTCAGCATCATGATAACTGTCATAATAACCGGAATTCCATTTCGGAATATACACCTTGTATTCTTTCTCTCCTTCAGTACAGAATACTTCGAATACGACTTGACCGCTTACTATTGTCTTTTTCTCCACATACATGCCTTCCTCGGGGCGGCCTTTCTCTTTCTCGACAATTTCTTTTATCTCTGGCCATTTTTCAGACTCTATCAAATATGCTTCATGGTCATTAAGAGGCTCTTCTCCTCTTATAGCAGTCACCACAATCTGTTTCTTTTCTTCTTTCTTGAAAGTGAAGTTTACCTCCGTCAAATCGTAATTTATGTCCTGTAGCGCATACTCCAGATAAGGCACTCCTTCTTCCGGGCTTACCAGAAAGACAGAATAGCTTTTGACGAACGACGGAGTATCAATCACAAATTTCACCTCCGTGTCCTCCGAAATGCATTTTCCCTCATAAGTTCCTTCGTCAATATCCCCTCCGGCCTGAATGGAAGTGATAAAGGCCTCACGGTTTTCTTTCAGTACCAAATACAAGTCTTTTCCCACATATTCGGCAGGCACCGTACCGCTGATGACAGTCTGCTTGATAGGGTCGGTGTCAGCGGCCCCACAATCGATGGTCTTTTCTACCCTGCCGAAAGTGACAAAATATTCCAACTGGCTTGTCCTGTTAGTGACGGGAGTAAACAAATCTCCCTCTTCCTTAAAAACGTTGACATAAATGTTCGACTTGTAATAGGCGGTCAAATCGTCAAATTCCACCTTTGAAGAGGTCACAGGTTTCTGGAGCAACAAATCGGACTTTGACACGTCCTCCACTCCCCCATGTTCGTCAAAAATATTCCGATCCAGCACCCCGGCTACCAACCCTTCGGTAATCTCCAGGTTTTCCAGCGTGACGGTAAGGGAAGATTTCTCCCTGTCCACGTCTTCTTTTTCCGGTACAAAAACACCATTCACCACATCATCCGAACATGAGTGGAAAAACATGAGCGCAAACATCGCGCCCAACAATGTTAAACGGTTTCTCATAAAGAAAATTTTAAGATTAATAAAAAAAATAACAAAAGAACAAAATGTAAATTATTGATACACAATCAATAAGAAATACAAGTTAAAAAATAAATGGATTAATAGTTTAGTTTAAATTAAAAAGTCCTTATCAGCATCTGCTTTCAAAAAGAAAGTACATGCACAAACAGAGAGTATAAGCGCACATTCATTTATATCGAAATTCTAAATGACGGCTAGTATTTTTCATCGATAAATAATCATAAAATTTTAAGTTTAAATTAGTTAGTCGTCTTGTTTGCGCAAATGTATTTAGGGAAAAAAAAAAAACCAAGAAAATTATTATAAAACTAAACCATATAAACTTTAGTTAACAATCGGCCACTAAAACGAATAAATAATGAATAAATATTAACAAATACATTCCGGCAACTGGCAATACTTCTTTCCTCGGAACTGGTAGCTCCCCCAAGCAGCAAACGCAAACGAGACCAAGAATATTTTTATAAATAGACAAAGTTGCATTCATGCCGTGTAAAAAAGTTTTCAGTCCTTATATAAACATGCAAACTTCCCGTTATTTTCTTTATTCATAGACAAAGGTTCTGTTTATAGATTATGAACGGACGAAACAAGTTTTCCTCGGGCACGTGAATGAAGTTTCTGAAAGACAGAGGAACGCATAAAAAACGAGAGGCCATCAGCCCGACGTACAGCTAATAGCCCCTCGCTTATTATAAAACTTCAAATCAAATTGGAAGTATCATATATCCTTTTACCATCTCTTCTCCAATTTGAACATAAAAAACTGCCCATAGTTTGTCCGCATCTTTTTTTATAACTTTGAATTTACAATCTTTCGCTCCTTTATATTTGTCCTTATCTCCATATTCATAATTTTCTTTTATGTACAAGAAACCTGTCTCTTCTTTATCAACTTCATAATTTATATCACTTTCGAAAGCTACCGTCAAAGCTTTATCTACACTCCCTCGAGGATACACACCTGTATGCTTTAATCCTATACGACCCAAATTTACTTCTGATTTAAGATCTGCATTTATGGCAACACGACTAGCTCCTCTTTTTACAAAATCATTATCTGGCCACAAAACACATTGTTTATCCGTCTTTGCCATTATCTCTTCAAGCTCAGCCTGACTGAATGCGGAATTGTTGACAGTCACTTTTACCGGCAGCGTAAGTGTCAATCCATGCGAATCGGTTATCGTAATCTGCGTTTCACCTTCCTGCGAAGAGCTTACTCTTATCTTGGAAGGCTCCGTTCCATCTACAGCAACGGTCGCAATATCGCTGTTTGCAGAAGAGACCTCATATCCCCCGTTGCCTTCCGTCACTGTAATGATTTTCTCCGAAGGCTTGCCGAACGGCAGTTCTATGCTGACCTCTGCTACATCCGCTACAAGATTGTCCGTAAGATAAACATCCACCTTTACACTCTTGAAACCTCCATTGCTATCGGAAAGTATTATATCGGTCTTGCCCTGAGCCAGACTTTTTACAGTCACTACATTTCCTTCAATAGCGGCCTCAGCCACAGTCTTGTCAAGAACTGAGAGCCTGTAATCGCCCGCCCCGGCGGTAATCTCGAATGTTTTGGTCTGACCTTTTATTATGTCAATCTTTTCCGAGCTGACAGTTATTCCCGACTTATCGTCCGAAACCTCCACCAGCTCATCGTTTTCTTCCGGATAAAGCGGAGCATCGTCGTCATCGCAAGAATACAAGCCTGCCGACAAGACAAGCGCCAAGCTGATATATAAGTATTTCTTTTTCATTTTTATCTGTTTTATACATTTTTATCAATAATATTTATTATTTATGGTCTGGCAAGTATGGCTTTTCATCATATACCAATTCATCATCGTAAAAGATTCTAGCCATCCTTTTCAATTCTTCCAGCTGTGTACTGCCTGAAGGATCCTTCCTACCATTCTTATATGGCGTATCAAATGAATCCCTGAACGGATCCATGGCGAAAATGAAGTGGCAGTTTCCCCTATCCTTTACGCCCTTTAAATCTTCATCAGTTCTCCACCACCCTTTTGCGAACTGGCTTGAACGCCATCCATACTTGCTCTGCGGCATTCCCGGAAAATCACGTTCAAACTTAATCATATAGGTAGACTGATAATCCTCCATTACATAGTCTATGTAATCATTTATTGTCATACCATCAATAGTACATCCGGCTGAACTCATATCCATAAATTCACCCATGGCATAAACAATGTTCACCTTGTCAGGCATTGCACGCTTGATTTCATAAACCAGACGCGCTCCTGCTTCCACAGACTTATTCGCATAAAATCCAGGAGGTGTAGGAGTTGCGGGAGCATCGTACTCGTCATCATAGAATATTCCGTCGAGTTCGTAAGTTTCGCATATGTTTTTAATATACTTTGCAAAAACCTCAGCCGTTTCCGGCAGCATATTACATACGCTGGCATGTGTATGATGCGCCATTATGCCCAATATCACCTTAATGCCTCTGTCCTGCAACGGCTTGAGATATTTTTCCCTGTTGTTCAATATATTTACAATCTGCTGGTTTACCAAGGCGTGCACGCTTCCATCTTCATCTATGATGACATTGTCGGAAAACAGCACCACATAGTCGAACAGATACTTCTTTGTATTCTTCAAGGTGAAGCACAGGTGGTTAAGAGGATTTGTGTCGTTGGTCTCAATCACGCTGAACAGTTTTACGGCATCATCACCCTTGTAGTTATCGCCAAGATTCTCAATTATCTTTACCACAATGAGGAAAGTACTTCCTGTTTCCGCGAACTTCAAAGAGCCGGAAGCGGTTTCCGCGCGCAACGGTATGACATATGTGCTTCCCGCTTCCATATCTTCAGTTGTAGTGAAACTTACCTTTAGCTCGCCTGATTTCTGCGAATTTTCCGGAAGCGTTACTGTATTTCCGACCTTATTTCCGACCTCAAACGTCACGTTCGCTGACGGGAATGCCAGATACTCGTTTTCAGTGTCCTGGTTATAACTGTTCAAAACCTCCTCGTCATATACCAGCTTGACATCGGATGCCGCGCCAGAAGGCTTTGTAGCTTTCACACACAGCGTCATGTCGGCAGGACGTCCCGCCTGCACTTCCAATGAAGCCGAGTTTATTTTGCCATCATTGTTTGCGATGTAGCCCATCTGGTCTTGTGATACTTCGTAATTACTCTCATCAACCGGAGCTGCATCAAATTCCGTGTCCTGGCATGAAGTAAAGACATACCCGCCGCATGAAAGCAGGATTGCCAATAAACTTATTTTGCTGAAATTACATATTTTCATATTCATTATTTTTTAAAGTTAGACTATTTACTCCGGAAGATTTACATTACTCCATTTCAAATCATTCGATGCCGTTGCATCGTTACCGTTTGCCGTATAATCCTTAACGGTATTTCCTGCTCCGTCATTAAGTTTCCAGTATGAGACAAGTCCTTCCGAATCTGCCGCGACACGATAGAAATGATTGGCTGAATTGATTTCCTCTTCCGTCAATACCTTGTTCCATATACGGCATTCCGCCATGGAGCCGTCCAGGTAACGCAAATCTCCATATGAGTAGCCAATCCAGAACCCTCTTTCAGTTGCCGTTTCCTCGGCGTATCTTACACCCCAATTTACAGGCCCCGCAAAGTTCTGGAATGCCTTCTCTGTTTTCTTATTTCCATTGATATAGACCTGCACCGTCTTCGTATCCGCATCAAACGTTACAGCAAGGTGAGTCCATACACCGGCCTTTATCTTCCAATCCGATGATGTCACATTCTCCCCGTCTGCAGCGATCTGCAACTGGTCGCTCGGTATCGTTGAATCCCCGAGACGGATAAGGAACTTGCCTTCCACTCCCATGATAGTGGAAATCTTCGAATCCCTGTCATCAGCGAACCCATCAACCTTTATCAATGCCTCTGCCGACATCTTTGTAAGATTGTTCACCACATCAGCATTTTCCCAATCCACATACAGATTGTTATTGTTCATGTTCACCGCCCAGTTTACAAGTGAAGCTTTTTTCACCACATAATAAATATTGCGTTGGCTGTCCAATATATCCACATCTGATGAAACGATGGTAAGTGGCAACACATATACTTTGGAATAATCAAGCTGATCAAGATTAATAAAGTTTATATCAAGGCTTGAAGCAGTCACCTCGCCTGCTTTTATCACGACTGAGGGGTCATTGATTTCGTAAAACTCCGCCGGCAGAAGTTCCGCATTATCACCATTCAAGGCATTATAACGCGCCACCAAATTGCCATCCACTCCATAAGTAACCTTCACGTCACTGTTTTGGGCCTTTGCAAGATAAGTCCTTACGGTGCCTTGCTTCGTAACCTCGCCCGCTTCTATATCGACAAGTATCATTTCCACCTTGTCTGTTTCGCCTAAGTAAACACTATTGTCATAGTTCTCCACATCGTCCTTGCAAGCAGCCAGGAAAGCGGCTCCAAACAATAATGTTCCAAAGATTGTACTATTAATAAAACGTTTATTCATAATTGTTCTCCGATTTTATTTAACAGAAGGATTTAAGATTGATATCATTTCTCTAACATTCTCATAATTTCTTCCTGAGGCATGATAATCTGTTGACAAATTATACACGCCCACAGCCACTAAGTCATTTCCGCTATGCTGCATAGCCGCCCACTCCGCAAAAGATTGCAACGTGAGTCCATCATTTTCAACATCGGCAAGGGCGCCATATTTGGCCGCATAAGAATCAAGACAACTCTCATTAAAGATATAGGACAATTCATTGACGCTCACCGCTTCTTCGCTTGAGATGAATATCGCGCTGCACTTATCCAATATGAAACTTCCGTCAACAAGGTTCTCAGGCCTTCCATGGAAAGCCAACAACTTTTCCGGATTGCGTTCTTTCCAATCATTTATCACGTTAATGAAATTGTTCTCATTCTCTTTATACTCTTTCTTCTCCTCTTCTGTCATGTATATTGACACCTGCCCCTGATAGTCAATGCAGATGCCGTCATAATTGTACTTTTTTACCAAAGAGAGTGAATAAGACAAGGTGTCGGTCAGATACTGGTGGAAATCGATTGTCACCGGTTCTTCTTCCGTGGCATCTTCCACCATGGCGTCATAGGTACTCTTGATGGCCTCGAAATCGATATTGAATATTACCTTCATACCTTTCTCGCCACGTATCTGCTCTATCTCGGCCGCCTCCGACTTTACCAGCTTATCCGGATACATCAGCGACACCACATCAATGCTGTCAGGTATATCCGTAAGATGATTGGCTCTCGAATACGACTGTTTCACACTGTTGTCAAACCAGGCATACACCAGTTTATGGTCTGTATTGCGATATTCTCGCAAATTCGCCAGATATTCAGCATACAGTTCCGGATTCTGGTCTTCGATATTAGTTTCGTTTACCTTAAACGCTTCGCTTTCGGTCCAATCACTGCAAGCGGAAAACACTGTTCCACCTGCAATGGCAGCACCTATTATTATTTTTGAAATAGATTTCATATTATAAATGTTTTTTTGAGTGTAAGATTAGTTTTTAGGTTTGCAATCCCACCAAATAAATGTTCCCATCTCGTCAGCACCTTTCAAATATTCCGACACCGCCTCCAACACGTTATTCTTATTGCTCACATATTCATCTGCCGGATAAGGCATACGGCGTGCACCGAGTTCAGAATCAACTTTTCCGCCGCTCTTGTTTCCCTCAGCCGTAGCTGGTATCAGTTTTGGATAGCCCGTGCGGCGATAGTCAGCCCATGCCTCGTTCCCGAGTGTCCAGTTGGCTATCCATTTCTGTATAATGATGCGTTCCTGTTTTTCCTCTTGCGCCGCTCCGTCATTCCACTTGACGGTTATTTCAGACAGTCTTTCCGAATACGAGTTCACACTTTCAGGGTCGTTATATGTTTGTGGCGTACTATAATCATCCTCGAGATAATATCCCAAATCAGCTCCCCACTGTTCAAATGATTTTCTTATGCCCTCTTCATACAAGTCCTTCGCCGTCATCGTTTCATGCGGATTTGTAAAACCATGTACAGCAACGGCCTCAGCTCTCAAGAAATATGTTTCAGCCGCATTCATCCATATTACCGGATCAGATTCCGCAACATTTATTCCGGAATACTTACGCGCGTTTTTCCCCAAAGTGCTGAGCTCTATGCCTCTACGTACTCCGACATAGTCAAGATAGCCATATTCAGACTTGACAAAATACTTTTCACGGCGATTGTCGTTATAGCCATTCATATAACATATTATGTCTGCCGCCGCATGGCTGTCACCACCTGTAAGTGAACCTTCGGCCGAATTGTAACGTGACGCTACATATATCGGATTTGAGCTGCTTTTGAAATAATCCCACATCGCATTCTGGTCGTTTTGTTCCATGATGCCTCCGTTAACAGGATTCATGGCCTCTACGAACCTGGCCTGAGCCTTTTCCTTATCAGCATACACAATTCGCATGGCTAGACGCATCTTAAGGGAATTGGCGAACCTTATCCATTTTTTCACATCTCCCTTGTAAACATAATCAGCCGAAGAAGGGATAGTGTAATCCGGATTATCCACAAGTTTCGCGTTAAGAGCATTTACAGAATTTGTCAATTCCTCAAAAAATTTGTCATAGACTTTATCTTGCGGATCGTATGGTGTTTCTATCTTTCCGTCCTTACCTATCTGGGAATACGGTATCGGACCATACGTATCCGTCACACGGCTCATGGCCGCCACCTTTATAATATTTGCCACCATTAAAGGCATGTCATCGCCTGATTCTTCACACAGTTTTTCAACCACCGTAAGATTAGTATATAAAACCGGTATAATCTTATCCGATTTCAGGAACACGTTAGTCCAGTTGTCCGTAGGGTTATAGTTAGAAATCGTATTATCCCATCCGCTTACCTTGGAATCGGCATAATATCCTCCCATCGTACCTCCCAAAAGGCAATCGGTGAACTGTGCCGTATTTACATCCGGAGAAACAACACACCCTGCAATATTACTCATGGCCGAACTCAAACCATATCCGTCAGGAGTGAGGTCGCCCGGCTGGTAAGGATTAGAGTTTATCTCAAGATAGTCGCCCGTACACGAAACAAAGGCGACTGTCGTCATTCCTAAAATTATACTGTTTATCAAACTTTTCATGATTTTCTTATTTTAAAATTTTAAAGTAACATTACAGCCTATATTACGCGTGGAAGGCATCATAAAGTAATCTATACCTTGATAGAAATTCTCCGTTGACGCCACACTTTCAGGATCGAATGGAGCCTTGCAATAAATCATCCACAAATTACGTCCTACAAGAGAAATAGACAAATCGCAAACATCTCCCAACATCTTCTTCGGGAATGTATAACCTATAGAAGCTTCCTGCAAGCGTACGTTAGTGGCAGAATAAGTATAATATTGGGCCACAGCATCGCCGCTGCCTATCGTACGATACCAGTTTTCCGGGGTAATACGGTCATTGCCATTCACCATTACATACCCCCGGTCTCTTGCTGCGGCAGTCGATTCGGATACCCCGAAATCATCAAGCAAAGCCTGTGTACGTGAGAATACCACTCCTCCCAAACGTGCAGAAACCATGAAACCGAAATTAAAGTTCTTCCATGAGAAGCTGTTTCTCCATGCCATATTTGCCTTAGGCAACACACTTCCCAGCTTAATGTAATCATCAGAATTAGCAATCTTTTCCGTCACCGGTCTGCCATTATCGGCTATATATATATTCCCCTTGTCATCACGCTGCAAATCCATGTTAGAATATACATCCCCCATGGAGCCTCCTTCTTTCAAAAGGAAACGTGTGGAAGCCAGACCTCCCATATTAAGCGTGCTGATAGAGAATGCTTCTCCTGTGGCAGGGTTTATGGCATTGTCGGCCAAAGTCACAATCTTATTTTTGTTTGTAGAGAATGTATAATTGCTGTTCCAGGTAAACTTGTTCCACGTTTTCTCATACCCCAATGAAAGTTCCACGCCCTGGTTCCTTACCGCACCTGTCTGTATGTACAGTTTTGAATATCCGGACACTCCAAGTTCAGGATTGAATGTCTGGTTCTTTGTCAGTGTGTTATAATAAGTCAAGTCAAGATTGAAATCTTTAAAGAATCTCATGCTCAAACCGACTTCCCATGATTCTGTACGTTCCGGCTTCAGATTATACATAGGATACTGAGTAGTATTACTCCATTGTCCGGAACTTTCAATCCATTCATAACGCGGGTTTGCAATATATCTTTCAAAAGCAGTACCTACTGAGGCGAAAGATGCTCTCACTTTCATATACGACAGGTAATCTCTGTTCAAGTTAGGCATCAGCTCTGTCAATACGACAGACGCTCCCACTGACGGATAGAAGAATGATTTGCTATTGGAATTAGGTCCGGCAAGCTGTGAAGGCCAGTCATTACGTCCTGTGAGAGTCAAATAATATGTGCTCTTATATCCAACTTCGGCAGACGCGAACAAAGACTGTGTCTGTTCCCTCCATCCTTCTTGCAACTTTTGCGTTTTCCTTGTACTCAAGTTCTGAACATAGAAACCGTTTGCCAGCCCAGGAACTTCACCTTCAAATGTCTCATCGGCAATAGGTCCCCTGTTCTTCAAGAAATCATATCTCATATCAGTAAATGATCCTCCGACGTTTGCCTGCAAAGACCAGTCTTCGCCGAAATTCTTGTTTATATTTATCAGAAAATCGGCATATAGCTGCTTGTCAGAACTCTTCTCTATGGCATACAAACCGCGTGTTGACAATTCTGTCATCTGAGTATTAGTTCCGGCATAATATTTCTCAGTATAAGTATTGTTTGAATTGTCAAGACGTACACGTCCGCTCACACTTAACCAATCCAAAATCTTATAGTTAAGACTGGCATTAAACATATACCTGTCCTTTTTATTATTCCTCAGCTGCCTGTAATTTATCCAATACGGGTTCTGCATAACCATACCCGCATCACCAACAGGCCAATACTGTGTATTGATTTTTCGTGTCGCGTCGTACCTTTCGTACATCTTGATATCTTCCCAGTCGTTTCCTCTCGGGAACAAATATGCTCCTACGATAGGATTGTTGTATGTACCTTGGTTCACCATATTCTGGTCACCTTGCATAATATAGCTTGCACCTACATCAAGGGTCATTTTATCATCAAGGAACGTTGTCGTGTTACGGAACGTGAAGTTATATCTGTTATATTTATTATTTGAAACTATACCTCTTGAATTGACCGCAGCCGCGGATGCGTAAGTCTGGTTCTTGTCCGTACCGGTGGAAAGCGAGATACTCTCCGTACCCGTTATTCCTGTCCGGAAATAGTCGCTTACCGGATCATAACCATAATAATTGTAATCATTCAGTCTCTCGCCCCAGCTGCGTGTTATATCTGCAGACGACCATGAGCTACCTGTTCCATAACGGTTCTGAAAGTCAGGGGCCACAAAAACGTTTGTGAATTCCGTGTTACTGTTGACTGTTATCCTTACCCTGCCTTCCTTGCCTTTCTTAGTGGTAATCACAATAGCGCCGTTTGCTGCATCGGAACCATAAAGTGCTGCTGCCGCCGCACCTGTAAGGACGGACATCGACTCTATATCTTCAGGGTTGATATCGGCTATAGGTTCCGTGGCTCCTCTGGAATCGAATTCCGTGCCTCCCTTGTTGTTAGCCGAATACATCGGAACTCCATCTATTACATATAGTGCATTGGACGACTGCATGATTGACTTCGTACCACGCATAACAACCTTTGATATACCACCCACTCCGGACGACGATGCGTTGATAGTGACACCCGCAACCTTACCACTCAAAGAATTGACAAAGTTGACATCCTTGTTGGAAGTGATTTCATCGGCATTCACCTGTTGCACATTATAAGAAAGAGCCTTCTCCGAACGTTTGATGCCCAACGCTGTTACCACGACTTCCTCAAGCACTTCAGTATCCTCGCCCATAGTGACATTTATAATGGAATTCGCCGCACTGAACTCCACCGACTTGTATCCAACATAGGAGAATTGCAGGACTGAAGCCGGCCCGGCCACTTCCAGGCTGTAATTTCCATCAAAGTCTGTAATCGCACCGTTTGTTGTTCCTTTCTCAAGTACAGTTACACCAATAAGAGGCTCACCTTTTGAATCTACCACCTTACCGGAAACAGTTCTCTGCTGTTCCGCAATCTGGCTTTCTGAATTATCTGCCTTACCCTTCCTCGACAAATAAACCACATTATCATCAACCTTATAAGAGATTCCCTTTCCTTCAAGAACCTTGTCTAAAGCCTCAGATATTGATGCATTGGAAAGATTTACTGAACTTACCGACGTTGAAGCCAGATCGTCATCATAAAAAAATTGGTAATTTGACTGAGATTTAATCTCTTTAATCACAGCACCTAAATTGGAGCCTTTCATAGAAAGATTAATCTGAGCAAAAGATTGCTGGAAAGGCGCTACCAATAACGCCGACGCCAGAAGAGTCCCAAGAAACTTTCTTGAACCCTTTATCGAACATTCGTCCGACAAGTTTGCCTTTTTAAGGTTAAACATCATAATATGTCATATTTTTAAAGTTACGCATATATAACAACCATGATGTATAAAAACACTTAGGCAAATTTTCATCTTTTT
>JAHLFB010000167.1 GCA_018884025.1 Candidatus Phocaeicola faecipullorum | reverse complement strand
ATCCAGACTTTCTCGCTCTCTTGCGTCAGGCAAGGTAAGATACCGGTCAGGGCTATTGTTCTACTCTGCAGCTTCAGCATGTCAAATTAAAGTCTTTCCCTCTCGAAAGCGGATGCAAAGGTACTAACTTTTTCGTTTCATGCAATACTTTATACAAACTTTTTTTGAAAATTTTAATAGACGACACTTAACACATTGTTAATCAATGAAAAATATCAAAACTTATTTTCAGACAATTACAGGGTTTAAAAAGGCATATACCACAAATCATTGAATAAAAAGTTTTACATGGTTGAAAACGCATTTTCTATCTACAAAAAAACTCTTCGTCATTTTAGTTGAAATGACGAAGAGTTTAAATCAAAACGACGAAGCATTTTTTCGAGCAACAAAAATACATTATTTTTTTAGCATCAAATTCTTGAAAGGTCCTGGATAAGGAGTTTCAAACTGCATAACCTCACCGGTTACTGGATGATAAAAACAAAGTTTAAAAGCATGAAGCGCAAGTCTTCCCAACGGATCCGTCTCACAGCCATAACGTGAATCGCCAACAACAGGATGTCCTAAAGTTTGCATATGAACACGTATCTGATTCTTACGTCCGGTTTCAAGGTATAGTTCAACAAGCGAGTATCCGTTTGCACGCTTTATAGTCTTATAATGTGTTATAGACAATTTGCCACCATCATCATAGTCACTTGAACTTACATATAATTTACGGTCTGTAAGCCAGGATCTAACTGTCCCGCTATCCTTTTCCATTTCTCCCATCACTACAGCTACATAACGACGGTCAAAAACGATGTCGTGCCAATTATCACGCAATGTATGCTGAGTTTTCTCATCTTTTGCATACATCATGACACCTGACGTTTCACGATCCAGACGATGAACTACAAAAATCCTGTTCCTCGGATGCTGGCGTTTGACGTATTCATTAAGAATATGCTGAGCTGTACGCTCTTTCTGACGGTCGGTTGCTACAGAAAGAAGTCCCTCCTTCTTTTCCACTACTATCAGATAAGCATCTTCGTACAATATATTAAGAAGCGGGTTATGGAATTCATGCTTATTCTTCTCCTTACTAATCTGAACCTTCATTCCAGGTTTAAGAGGAAAGTTATAATGTGTCTGGATATTATTATCAACCATAACCACACGATTGGTAAGCAAAGCCTTAACTCGTGTACGGCTTATTCCGGACATCTTTTTCATAAGGAACTCCATCAGTTCAGACGGTTCCGTTACATTATATACAGTATATTTTGCAGCCGCACGTGCCACCGGACGTCTTTCCGGTCTGTTTTTTCTTTCTTCCACTTTTTTCTGTTTTTAGTTTGAATTTATGCTTTCCTTTTCTCAAGGAGTACCACATTCTCCACATGATGTGTATGAGGGAACATATCGACAGGCTGCACAGCCATAACCTTATACATAGGGTCGAGCAACTGCAAATCGCGCGCTTGAGTTGCCGGATTACAACTTACATATACAATTCTTTCAGGAGCTGCAAACATTATCACATCTATCACATCGTTATGCATTCCGGCACGTGGAGGGTCAGTAATTATCACATCCGGACGACCATGCTCGTTTATGAAATCCTGAGTAAGGATATCTTTCATGTCACCTGCATAAAACAGAGTATTGTCTATACCATTTATTGCAGAATTCACCTTAGCATCTTCTATCGCTTCAGGTACATATTCAATACCTATAACTTTCTTGGCCTGACGGGAAACGAAGTTTGCAATAGTTCCTGTTCCTGTGTAAAGGTCGTAAACAAGTTCATTTCCTGTAAGTCCTGCAAACTCTCTTGCCACCTTATATAAATTATATGCCTGTTCGGAATTTGTCTGATAGAATGATTTCGGACCGACCTTAAATCTCAGGCCTTCCATTTCTTCAAATATATGATCGTTACCCTTGAAAACCTCTACATCAAGATCGCCTATGGTGTCATTACATTTATTATTAATAACATACATAAGAGATGTTATTTCAGGGAATGAATCGGCCACAAACTGAAGTATCTCCATCATCTTGGCACGGTCATCATCTGTCACAACCTTACATTGAAGCAATACCATCAGCTCTCCTGTAGAAGATGTGCGTATCATCATATTTCTCAACAAGCCTTCTTGAGAACGCAAATCAAAGAAAGAGAAGTTATGTTCATATGCGTAATCCCTGATAGCATTTCTTATCTTATTGGAAATATCATCCTGAAGCCAGCATTTTTCTATGGCCAGAACTTTATCGAATGCTCCTGGAATATGAAAACCCACTGCATTCATCTGGTCATACTTAACGTCTTGCTTCACTTCTTCCTCGGTAAGCCAACGTTTGTTTGAAAATGTAAATTCGAGTTTGTTTCTATAGAACCTTGTCTTCTCAGAGCCTAAAATAGGTCTGAACTCAGGAAGTTCAACTTTTCCTATACGTGTAAGATTATCGAATACTTGTTTCTGCTTATACTTTATTTGATCCTCATACGAAAGACATTGCCACTTACAACCGCCGCACACTCCATAATGCTGACAGAAAGGCTCTACCCTCATCGGAGATTTCTCATGAAACTTTACTGCCACTGCCTCCGCATAATGGTTCTTTTTGCGTTTCACCTGCAAGTCAACTACATCACCCGGCACTACATACGGGACAAACACTACTAAATCGTTCACTTTAGCCAAGGCCTTGCCTTCTGCGGCTACATCTGTTATCGTTACCTTTTCCAATAAAGGTAGTTCTTTTTTCTTCCTTGCCACGTTATTTTTCAATAAAACCAATTTGGGGCAAATTTAGTCATTTTTTCTGACAAAATACCAAGTTTAAGAAAATAGTTGATTTTGCTATATAGACATTGCAAAAACATGTTGTAGAATATAAATTATATATTTGTTTATCCGCAAATAATGTATAGTTTTGCCATCGTTAAAGAAAAACAGACAGTATTTTACATTGTTTACAGTCTGCTAAAAAATATAGAAAATAGAACTTAAAATACTAATAACTTAAAAACCTTTCATAAAAATGGAAACAAAAAGAGTCTATACCTTCGGAAACGGTAAGGCCGAAGGAAAAGCCGACATGAGAAACTTACTAGGGGGAAAAGGTGCAAACCTTGCAGAAATGAATCTTATTGGCGTTCCGGTACCTCCGGGCTTCACCATAACAACAGATGTATGTAACGAATATTATGCCGAAGGCAAAGACAAGGTAGTCGCTCTTCTTAAAGACGAAGTGGAAAAGTCTATTAAAGGTGTAGAGGAACTGATGAAATCTAAATTCGGTGATGTGGAGAATCCACTTCTCGTTTCAGTACGTTCAGGTGCCCGCGCATCAATGCCTGGTATGATGGATACTATCCTAAACCTTGGACTTAACGATGAAGTTGTGGTAGGTCTGGCTCGTAAAACTGGAAACGAACGTTTCGCATGGGATTCATACCGTCGATTTGTACAGATGTATGGCGACGTTGTTCTAGGAATGAAACCGACAAACAAGGATGACATAGACCCATTTGAAGCTATAATAGAAGATGTAAAGAAGGCTAAGGGTGTTCGTTTGGATAACGAACTTGAAGTTGAAGACTTGAAGGAGTTGGTTACAAGATTCAAAGCTGCCGTAAAAGCACAGACAGGAAAAGACTTCCCGTCAAACGCATACGAACAGCTTTGGGGAGCCATCTGCGCAGTATTCGATTCATGGATGAACGAACGCGCCATTCTATATCGTAAAATGGAAGGAATACCTGCTGAATGGGGTACTGCAGTAAACGTACAGGCAATGGTATTCGGTAACATGGGAGATACTTCTGCTACTGGTGTTGCATTCTCTCGTGACGCCGCTACCGGCGAAGACCTCTTCAACGGTGAATATCTGATCAATGCACAGGGAGAAGACGTTGTGGCAGGTATCCGTACTCCACAGCAGATTACAAAAATCGGTTCACAGCGCTGGGCAGCTCTTCAGGGTATTTCAGAAGAAGAACGAGTTTCAAAATACCCGTCTATGGAAGAGGCTATGCCTGAAATATACAAGGAACTTGATGCTATACAGACAAAACTTGAAAACCACTATCACGACATGCAGGATATGGAATTCACAGTTCAGGAAGGTAAGCTCTGGTTCTTGCAGACACGTAACGGAAAACGTACAGGTGCGGCTATGGTACGCATAGCAATGGAGATGCTTGAGCAGGGACTGATAGATGAAAAGACAGCCATCAAGCGTTGCGAGCCTAACAAACTTGATGAATTGTTGCACCCTGTATTTGACAAGGAAGCATTGCGCGCCGCTAAAACTCTTACACGCGGGCTTCCGGCTTCACCGGGTGCAGCATGCGGACAGATAGTATTCTTTGCTGAAGATGCCGCACAGTGGAGAGCAGACGGACACAGAGTTGTTCTTGTTCGTATCGAGACATCACCTGAAGACCTTGCTGGTATGACAGCTGCCGAAGGTATCCTCACAGCACGTGGCGGTATGACATCACACGCAGCCGTTGTTGCACGCGGTATGGGTAAATGCTGTGTTTCAGGCGCCGGAGCAATCAATGTTGACTATAAGGTCCGCACAGTGGAAATAGACGGTACTGTATTGAAAGAAGGTGATTACATTTCTTTGAACGGTAGTACCGGAGATGTATATCAAGGTGAAGTTCCTACAAAAGCTGCAGAAGTTTCAGGCGATTTCGCTAAACTGATGAACTTGTGTGATAAATATACAAAACTTAAAGTTCGTACAAATGCCGACACTCCTCATGATGCAGAAGTGGCACGTGGTTTCGGTGCAGTAGGTATCGGCCTTTGCCGTACAGAACATATGTTCTTCGACAATCAGAAGATTATCGCAATGCGTGAAATGATTCTTGCAAATGATGTAGAAGGACGTAAAAAAGCACTTGCAAAACTTCTTCCTTACCAGAAAGCTGACTTCAAGGGTATATTCAAGGCTATGGACGGTTGTCCGGTCAATGTACGCTTGCTTGACCCGCCTTTGCACGAATTCGTACCACACGATTTGAAGGGACAGGAAGAAATGGCACAGGCTATGGGTGTGACAGTAGAATATATCCGCCAGAGAGTTGACAGCCTTTGCGAACACAATCCTATGTTGGGACACCGCGGTTGCCGTTTGGGTAACACATATCCGGAAATCACAGAAATGCAGACTCAGGCAATCCTTGGTGCAGCAATAGAACTTAAGAAAGAAGGATATGACCCTCAGCCTGAAATCATGGTTCCGCTGACTGGTATTCTTTACGAGTTCGAAGCTCAGGAAAAAGTAATCCGCAAAGCTGCAGCTGAATTATTCGAAAAAGAAGGTATTGAAATACCATTCAAGGTAGGTACAATGATTGAAATTCCTCGTGCTGCACTTACAGCAGACCGCATAGCATCAAAAGCTGAATACTTCTCATTCGGTACAAACGACTTGACACAGATGACATTCGGTTATTCACGCGACGATATCGCCTCATTCTTGCCTGTATATCTTGAAAAGAAGATTCTTAAGGTTGACCCATTCCAGGTACTTGACCAGAACGGTGTAGGTCAGCTGGTAGAAATGGCAGTAGAAAAAGGTCGTTCAGTACGTCCTGATTTGAAATGCGGTATCTGCGGTGAACATGGTGGTGAACCTTCATCTGTTAAATTCTGCCATAAGGTTGGATTGAACTATGTATCTTGCTCTCCATTCCGTGTGCCTATCGCAAGATTGGCTGCGGCCCAAGCTGCGATAGAGGAAGCATAATATTCGCTAATAATTATCATAACAAGGTAGGTAAGCAGTTAATTGCAAGCCTACCTTTTTTATATCTACAAACAAAAAAACTGTACCTGCATTATTTAAAAAATTAATGAGGTACAGCCACACGAATAAACTAAAAAATTAATTATCTTAAATGAATATAGATGTCTGATATTTATTTAAATAACAAAAGAAATACAAAGATTGTTCATTCATTGATTTAAATTCCGTAGAAATATGCAGGATAACCGTCAAGCAAACACTCAAGTCGGTTTGAACTCATCATTATATTATCCATATATGAATAATCCTTAGCCCCATATTTTAAACGCAAACTGGTATAATAAGCGTCATACCAATCCCAAACAAATGTATATGAATATTCATGACGGAAGCCACGATTATCAACAGTCAATACATAATCTTCCCCAGTATTATTATCATAGAAACGTAACTCCTGACGGTGAAAATCGCCATTATTATCTGTCCATTCTTCAACCCAAGTTCTGCTGCATAAATAATATGTAGCCTCACGGTAATTGTTCGTTCCATTTCCCAACTCTATACCTACACCTATATAATCACACGATGAAAATAAAAAAGGGAATATGGAGATTAATGCCGAAAAAGCAATAACCTTACATAACTTCTTCATGGTTTCCTCCTGCTCTTCTTAACTTCCTTTTCGCAAAGGTATAGACATCTGTTTACATATTATAAAGTAAATTCCTATTATTTAAGGGGAATTTCCCTAAATGTGATAGGGATAAACGCATTAATAAATAAATCCAATACTATAAAAAAAGATTTCTAACATTTTGCCATTTAGCACATTATACTTAAATTTATAACCATAGAAAAAATCACACTTATGAAAAAAATCATCCTTACATTATTATTTAATATATGGTGTTTATCATTGTATTCAACATTCCAAGAAGCTGATATCGTAATAATAAACGGTATAAAATTCTTTACAGGCACAATAACAGGTAACACACCTTCAATTTTTCCTCCGCATATTAAAAACATTAATATAGCCAACCCATTACGAACAACTGCTACAGCACGAGGCTATATTGCTACTTGGGAATTAAGTAATGACAGTCTTTTTCTTGTCAGCATTGAAAACGGTAAAAATCCGTCAAATCCTCCGCAAGAATTAATAGATTATCCCAAAGAATATATAACTCCAAAAGGTATTTTTGCGTATTGGATATCCCGTTTACTGATAGTGAGAGGATATGAGCATATAGTATTTGTGGGGAAACTTAAAGATGGAATTGTAGAAAAGAAATTTATCCCTGAAAATTTTAACCCACCAACAAATTATAACGGGAAATGGCTGTACAAAGATTCTATACGAAATATATTAATACATCTACAAAAAATCAATGATAAGGCCTATAAAGGGAAAATAGAAATAAAATATGATAAAAAAACAGAGAATCGAAAAAACTTTAAACACAAATTCAAAGGGAGATACGAATGCGATGAAATAAGTACATATATTAAATTTCATAAAGACTCTACTGAAGAATATATTGTGATTTTTCCATATATAAACGACTCCATCCGTATTAAAACATGGAAATACATAGATAAAAAGATTATCAGTTTCGCAAAGCAATAAAACATATAAAAAAGCATTATGACATGCCTTCACAAACAACATATCATAATGCTTTAATTTTATAGAAACATAATTTAATATCAGGCCATTGTTCCGCCAACAATATCAAGCAGTTCGTTCGTAATAGCCTGCTGACGGCTCTTGTTATATACCAAAGTAAGCTCCTGAATCAAATCGTTGGCATTGTCGGTAGCTATCTGCATTGCCATCGTACGGGCAGCATGCTCTGAAGCAGCAGCATCTAGCAATACCGTGTAAATCTTCATCCTCAGAACCTTAGGAACAAGTGATTTCATTATAACTTCAGCAGAAGGTTCAATGATATAGTCTGAAGACTGTTCTTTTGCCTCAGAGTTGTCTGTATCGCCAACCTGTCCGTTTACATCAACCGGAAGATATGTTTCATGAGTCAAAATCTGGGATGATGTTGACTTGAAGTGATTATACAGTAAATCAACTTTCTGTATCTCACCTTTCAGGAATTTGTTCATGAGTTCAGAGGCCAAATCAGAAGCATCCTGATAATTAGGTTTTCCACTCATGTGCTGATAATCTCCAGCCACTTCCATTCCCATCTTCTTTACTGCCTCAGCTATTTTCCTTCCTACAGGATAAATCAGGATATTCTCCTTTCCTACTTTAGCAGAATACTCATCAATCAGAGCTGACAAATGTCTGATAACATTTGCGTTATATCCGCCACAAAGACTGCTGTTCGAAGCAAAAGCCACTATCGCCACCTTCTTTACCTGTTTGTTGACAGAAAAAGGAGTCTGAACAGAAACGCCGGACGCCAAGAAATCTCTCAGAATTCCATGCAGCTTGTTCTCGTATGGAAGCATATTTTCTATAGCCTCCTGAGCCTTGTGCAATTTTGCCGACGCCACCATCTTCATGGCCGAAGTAATCTTCAGCGTACCGTTTATAGAGTTTATTCTACTTTTAACTTCTTTCAGCGATGCCATAATAATTACTGTTTATATTGAACTGCAGTTTCTGCTGCTACCTTTTCTATAATAGCCGTTACAGCATCATTTATCTGTCCGCTAGCCAAAACATCTATCACATCTTCCTTATGGTTCACACGAAGAGTTGAAAGGAATGTATCCTGGAAGCTACGTACCTTGTCAAGTGGAACTTCACGCATCAAACCATGTGTACCGCAATAAAGGATTGCAATCTGCTCGCCTACAGGCATAGGTGAATACTGAGGCTGAATAAGCAACTGATTATTCTTACGTCCACGGTCAATAGCCATAGCTGTAACAGGGTCCATATCGCTGCTGAACTTGGAGAATGCTTCAAGTTCACGATACTGTGCCTGGTCAATCTTCAGCGTACCGGCAACCTTCTTCATACTCTTGATCTGCGCACTACCACCCACACGTGATACAGAAATACCCACGTTGATAGCAGGACGGAAACCTTGGTTAAAGAGGTCTGTTTCAAGGAATATCTGTCCGTCAGTGATTGAAATCACATTTGTAGGAATATATGCTGATACGTCACCAGCCTGAGTTTCAATGATAGGCAATGCTGTGAGCGAACCACCGGCCTTTACTTTTCCTTTCAGGCTTTCAGGCAGGTCATTCATCTGTTCTGCCACTTCCTGCTGGCTTATTATCTTAGCCGCACGTTCAAGCAAACGTGAATGCAGGTAGAAGATATCACCAGGATAAGCCTCACGTCCAGAAGGACGACGAAGGATTAGTGATACTTCACGGTAAGCTACCGCCTGTTTTGACAAGTCATCATATACTACCAATGCATGACGGCCGGTATCACGGAAATATTCACCTATAGCTGCACCAGCAAATGGAGCGAAATACTGCATTGCCGCAGGGTCAGAGGCTGTAGCTGCAACTACCACTGTATAATCCATAGCACCACGTTCACGAAGCGCATTGACTATACTAGCCACAGTAGAACCTTTCTGTCCTATAGCTACATAAATACAGTAAACCGGATTTCCTGCCTCGTAATTAGAGCGCTGGTTGATGATTGTATCAATAGCAATAGCTGTCTTTCCTGTCTGACGGTCACCAATAATCAACTCACGCTGTCCGCGTCCTATAGGAATCATAGCATCAATAGCCTTCAGACCAGTCTGCAACGGTTCTGTTACAGGCTGACGGAAAATAACTCCCGGAGCCTTACGTTCAAGCGGCATCTCGAATGTTTCTCCAAGTATGTCGCCACGTCCATCCAATGGAACACCCAGAGGGTCTATTACACGTCCCAACATACCCTCACATACATTGATAGAAGCGATGTGTTTGGTACGTTTCACTATCATTCCCTCCTTAATCTGGTCAGTAGGACCAAGCAGGACTGCACCCACATTATCCTCTTCCAGATTCATTACCGTACCCATGATACCGTTCTCGAATTTCAGCAACTCGTTAGCTTCAGCATTACGCAAGCCATATATACGAGCCACACCATCACTCACCTGCAACACGGTACCTACCTCATCAAATTTAAGAGATGTATCTATACCTTCAAGTTGCTGGAGCAATACTTCCGAGACCTCACTGGGTTTTATAGTATTATCTGCCATTCTTAGTCAATTCAAATAATTAAACTATTCTTCTGTTCTTCTCAATAAACTGACGCTTAACTTTCTTAAGCTGGTAATCGACGCTGGCATCAAGACGATATCCATCAATTTCCATTATGTAACCGCCTATAATAGAAGGATCTATCTTAGAAGTTATTTCTATCTTGGAATTAGTTTTCTGGCTACCTATTTTTTCAAGATGCATCACCAATTCCGGTGCTTCGATTGCAGTTGTCAGTTTACCCATCAATATATGCTTCCTTTCCCTATACAGGTCAATATACGACCATGTCATGAATTGCAAGAATTTCTCTCGCTTACCATTAAGCACCAGCAAGAGGAAACGTTTCATTTCTTCAGTGACATCTTTACCTCCCGCTGCCTCAACAAGTAAATTCAATTTTTCTTGTTTTGTAACAACCGGATTATCAATAGTCCTTCTCAAATCAGGAACATTAGCAAAATGTCTGGCCAGCGTTTTTACCTCTTCATATATCTTGTCTTCATTGCCTCTGTCCATTGCAAAGTCCAACAAAGCCTTGGCATAACGCCTTGAAACAACTCCTGTATTCATACTAGGTTATTTAGAAGATTCAACCATTTCGTCCACCAAACGACTGATAAGTTCAGTCTGTTCCTTCTCATCGGCCAATTTTGTACGCATTACTTTTTCAGCAATACCTACAGAGAGTAAAGCCACCTGACGCCGGATATCGCGGATTGCACTTTCTTTTTCGGTTTCAATCTGCTTTTTCATTTCCTCCATCAAACGGTCACCTTCCAGACGAGCCTTTTCCTGAGCTTCTCTAATGATACGGTCACGCGTTTCTGTTGCCGATTTCAGGATTCGGGCTTGCTCCTCATGGGCCTGAGCCAGGATTTTCTCGCCTTCAATCTTCACGTTTGCCAATTGTTCGTTAGCTTCACGTGCAGCTTTAAGCGAGTTGTCAATATACGCTTTCCGATCGTCAACCATTTTGATGATAACAGGGAATCCGAATTTTGCCAACAAAAAGAAGACAATACCGAATACTACTACCATCCAAAACAGTAACCCCGGATCCGGAGTCAATAATCCCATACGCTGATTATTATAGGAACAATGTCAAAAGACAAACGATAATTGCGATAATAGCTACACCTTCAACAAGTGCTGCAATGATAATCATATTAGTACGAATATCACCTGATGCTTCTGGCTGACGAGCAATTGCTTCCATAGCTGAACCACCGATTTTACCAATACCAATACCTGCACCGATTACTGCAATAGCTGCACCAAGAGCAGCACCCAATTTACCTAAACCTGCACCTGCGGCAGCCTGTAATAAAATTGAAAGTAACATAATTATAAGTTTTTAAGTTTGTTATTTTTTAATTTATAAAGTAATAATTCTACTACGGCAACTTTGCCGTACATTTTCATCACTATTTTTTGTTAGTTTAATTTTCTTCTTTTTCCTTTACCTTGGAAAGACCGATAAATACGGCTGAAAGCATAGTAAACACATAAGCCTGAATGAAAGCTACCAAAAGTTCAAGAGCAGTCATGAATATACCAAAGGCCACTGACACAAAAGTCATTGTACCATTCAATAACGGACCAATCTTCACTGTTATGAAAATTATGGACAGCAAACTGAGAATAGCTGCGTGGCCTGCCATTATATTGGCAAAAAGACGAATCATAAGAGCGAAAGGCTTAGTGAACAGGCCAAAGAATTCTATCACCGGCATCATAGGTATAGGAGCCTTAAGCCATACCGGTACATCAGGCCAAAATATATCTTTCCAATATTCTTTTGTTGCAAAAGCATTCGTAAAAAAGAAAGTCAGCAAAGCCAGCACAAGTGTAATAGCTATATTACCTGTTACATTTGCACCTCCAGGAAATATTGGAATAAGTCCCATCAGGTTATTGACCAATATAAAGAAAAATGCAGTCAGCAGATACGGTGCATAACGTTCATAACCAGGACCTATACCTTCCTTGATTACATCATTATAAATCATTAACACCATCGATTCTACCATACCTACACCACCTCTTGGCGCACCGTTCTCTACAGGATGTTTTTTATACCATCTAGCACATCCAAGAACTATCCACACCAGAATAGTGCTGTTTATTATAAGTCCAACAACATTCTTTGTTATGGACATGTCCCATGGACGAACTTCCTCGCCTGAAGAATTACGCTCTACTATCTTTCCGTCGTATGTTCCACCTTCGGCAATATAAAGTCCTTCATACTCACCATCTTCAAGTTTCTCAGATGAGAATACATGCCATCCGGTACTGCTTTTCACTATTACCGGCAATGGTATTGTGATATGAGTATCCCCTATGCTGAGAATATGCCAAGAGTAGGCATCGTTGATATGTCCGAACACCAGTTCATTGACATCCACTTCACCACCTTCATTAGAAGTCTCGGCAGATGCGAAACCCGATGTAAAAACCATCAGTAACACCAAAGTCCATATATAACGTACTTTTTTCATTGTTTCTGTTTTAGTTTTTTCTTCTTTATAAGTCTCAGTTCGATATTAGTAAAATATACAGTTTCGAATATCAGAAAAGAAATATAGAATACCAGAAAGGTTGCAAAAAAAGCCACAATTTCATGCTGTACCGCATAACAGTATATAGAAATTATCAGCACACTGACAAGAAACTTTGTTCCTTTGCAAACCAGAAACAGTGGAACCATCTTATCTTCTCCCAACCGATAAGCCAGAGAAAACATGTTGATGTAGAACAGACCAAAGAGGTAAAAAAACACAGGAATGGCAGGAAACCATGGAAAATACCTGTCCGGTATAAACAGATGGTAAATCAAACCTATCACAACAGACAATATCAA
>JAHLFB010000166.1 GCA_018884025.1 Candidatus Phocaeicola faecipullorum | reverse complement strand
ACCAGCCCTTTCAAACTGGCGGTGCTGGTGTTGTGTCGTGATATTCTGTTGGGGAATGTGAAAATAAAGGCTGCCCGGACGGCTTCCGGGCAGCAGGTAAAAGGGCATCAATAGTTAACCATTCCTGTCTTGGTCGTTTCAATAGCGGTATCGATTGCCAGCATATAGTAAAACAAGGTCTTAAATTCCCATACATCGGCTTTCAGAAAGTCAAAATATGCTTTTAGGATATTGTACAGTTCTTCAACCATGGCAACTGTTTTAGAATCCGACTGCACCTTCTCCTCAAATCCAGTGACATATTTTGTGAACAGGCTGGAGAGACCATCCTTGCTTTCGATTTGGCAGATATCCGTTGTAAAAGTTGCTTTATTTGTGCCGTTCCAGGATTTTTCATTCACAATTGTGTCCTTATACACAGTGGCAAGTGTATCTTTCTGGTTCGGTTCATAGAAAAATGATGCCATGGACCGGTTTATGGCACCTTTGTGGTCAAGGCTTGTCAATCCGCAGAATCCGTTTGCCAGAAGCCTGCTCAAATAATCGAGCCTGGTCCGGTCAAGTAAAATCAAGGCATTGTCCTTAAGTTTTGTGAAATGTTCGCGGACCATGGCTATCCTGGCTCTGTCATATAGAAATACCTTATGAGACCCGCTGTCTTTTCCGTCAAGGCATGATTCAAAATCAAATGTCTTATATGTCAAAAACATCGGTTTGAACAGCAGATTGTCGAAATCCTGATACAGCGACTTGTCGGTAATGTTCGCCCTTGATAGATGCTCTGCTGCGACTGCCACTTCCTGGCTATAGTTCCTGAAAAGCAGGCGCAATTCATGCATTGACTTATACACTTCAGCATTTCCAGCATCGATAGGCAAAATGATGTCATCAGGCAGAGTCTGGAGTTTCATTACATTTGACTCGGAAGGATAGCATATTCGCCTTCCCGAAGAATCCTTGTTTGACTTATCATTGAAAAGAAATATCTGGGAGCATGTACACACGAGATTTCTGTAGAAATGCCTCGGGAGATCTTCCAGTTTACCTTTTTGTACTGATATAGGAGCCCTTTTGGTGTGTTCCTCGGTCTTTTTCTGCGCATTCAGTGTCCTCCAGGATACTACAAGAGAGACTATGGATAGAACTATTGCCGCGAGTCCTATTATATTGACGTCATCTCCCCAGAAAGAGTATTTCGTATTTTTCTCAATGTTCGACATGACCCCATACTCAGACAGTTCATAATCCTGGCTTTCCCCTCGTCGGACTTCTGCTTCATGCATTCTTTTCTCTGCAGCACGCAGTCTTTGCTGATAGGTCGAATCCTGGATGGCTTTAATTTCTTTCAATTCACGTACTATCGCATTATATTCAGCGCTGTCTGCAATAGTTCCCTTGCCATAGACGTCAGTGCTGAACAATGCCTCGGAAATCAAAACCGATGCAAGCATCAACTTCAAAAATCCTTTCATTTTACTCTTTATTATAAATGTTAAATTCTGACTGTAACCAGTTCAGACTCTTGTAGTTCCTTGCCATTGCCGGCCGGCAGTCAATTCCCTATAATTGCAGAAAATCCGCCCCCCCCGACGCAGAGCAGGCCTGTGATCAGCAGCGTAATTGCAGGAAGATAGTCCTTGAATTCTTCCCTGAAGATTTTCAGCGCACGCTGTATTTCCAGATTGACACGGCTTTCCCGTATACCGAAAATTCTTGAGATTTCCCTATACGACATCCCTTCAAATCTCTTTGCTTCAAATACATTTATAGTCAGGTCTTTAAGTCGCGCACGACAATTTTTCATAAGCCTGGACATGTCATCCTGTGCTGCCGGATCTGGTCTTTCCATGTCAGCCGACAGTTTCGCGATATGGGCCTGTAGTATCGGATCCTCAAATGTATCAGACTTCGATTCCCGTTTGAGATGTCTCAGGCAGCGGTGCTTTATGACAGCAGAAAAATAAACAGATATATCTGATATATGTATTTTGTCTCTGTTATTGAGAATGCTGAGAATACAGTCCTGAAATATGTCCTCTGCATCATCCATATTCCTGACATATCCGTATGCCAGCCTGATATAACGGATTTTTTCGGTATTGAGGTACAGTATCTCAGCTGTTGTCACACTATGTTTCCCGCTGTCGGTCATCAAATGTATGATAAAGTTCACAAAAATACTCAAACAACCTTTATCACGCAATACCGTCATGTCAATCTTAAAAAAGTGAAAAAATTTTTATTAATTTTTTCCCGAGATGACTCTTATATATAAACGATGAGAAATTTTACTTTGTTTTAGACAATGGCTACTGTTAAAGACATACATAACCTTGAGGTTACTGATGATTTGATTTTCAAATTCTTCCGTGGAGACACTACAGAGGATGAGGAAAACCGGATAAGACTGTGGATTGCAGAAGACAAGGCCAATGAAAAAAGATATAATTTTCTGCATGACCTTTATGATGCTCATCTTATTTCAGCGCCGATGGATATGATTGAGCATTATCCGGCAGAAGCAGGAGTGCGGTCTCATCGCAGAAAAAATATTTTCAGGAGAACCGTTGTGGCTGTTTCCGGCATTGCAGCAGCAATAGCATTGGTATTCGTTACGGCAACTGTTTCCAGAGACATGGTTAGGAGCGAAATGGCCGAGACCATGAATACCATTGAAGTCCCTGCCGGGAAAAGTATGGACTATATTCTGGCGGACGGGACCCTGATAAAATTGAATTCGGGAGCAAGACTCCAATATCCGATGGCCTTTGCAAAGGACCGGAGAGAGGTCCGGCTGGAAGGGGAGGCGTATTTTGATGTGGCGCATAATGACAGACAGCCGTTTGTCGTCAATACATTTGCATGCAAGATAGAAGTGCTGGGTACTACATTCAGTGTCAATGCAGATGCGGAGTCCGGAAAGTTTTCTGCGGTGCTTGCAGAAGGTTCGGTAAAGTTGTCGGATATTTCCGACCCAGACAAGACCATAGTAATGGAACCTGACCAGAAGGTAAGTTTCTCAAATGGCAGATTCATCCTATATGACAGGCCTGCAGAACTGGAGATGCGCTGGACGGAAGGTATCATTGATATTGGAGGTCTGCCGTTCGATGAACTGATGAAGAAACTTGAAAAGTCCTTCGGAGTAGAGATTGTTATCGACAGGGATACACTTCCTGCTATCGGTTTTACAGACGGACGAATCAGGATAAGCGACGGCATTGAAGATGCGTTGCGTATTCTCCAGCAAGGAGCGGATTTCACATGGAGTAAAGACTACAGGACAGGAGTAATAACAATAAGATAATATAACCAACGAACCAATAAAACACTAATGCTATGACTTGATGACCATTTGACCACACGGCATCGGCATAATAAAGCCTGCGGATGTTCGCGGTATCCGCAGGCAAGGTAACAAGCCGATGTTATAATGACACTAGAAACTTATTACCAACAATTCCACAAAGATATGAATAAAAAAGCAAAGTGTTCCGTAAAGCCACGCGGACTGCTCTGTTTTATACTGATGTTCCTGTTTTCTGCCAATATTTTCGTTGCAGCACAGGAACCGGTACGAATAACATTAGAACTGGATAATGTTACCTTAGAAACAGTTATTGCCAATATTGAAAAGCAGTCTCCGTATCTTTTTATGAACAGCGGAGTTGATCTTGAGCAGACAGTAAGCATATCCATATCGGATAAGGCAATAAAAGAAGTCTGCGATCTGTTGTTTACACCTATCCGGGTCAATTACCGTATAGAGAATCAGTATATTGTCATTTCCAACCAGCCAGAGTCTACACCGGTAAAAATCTCCGGCACCATCCTCGACC
>JAHLFB010000165.1 GCA_018884025.1 Candidatus Phocaeicola faecipullorum | reverse complement strand
GTTTCAGGATACCGTAATTATTTTATTTATTGACGGTTGTTCTTTTTGTTCATCACACATTTATTTAATATGTGACGCCTGTACTACATTCTGTTTGTTTATATAAAATCTTTCAAAGAACTTGCTCTCGTTTGGAAGCGAAAGCATTTGCAAAGTTACGAACTTTATTTTTATTATCCAAATTTTTCAGAAGTTTCTTTTGAAAAAAAATTTCAAAGCCGTCATCCAACATCCAGACTTTCTCGCTCTCTTGCATCAGGCAAGGTAAGATACCGGCCAGGGCTATTGTTCTACTCTGCAGCTTCAGCATGTCAAATTAAAGTCTTTCCCTCTCGAAAGCGGATGCAAAGGTACTAACTTTTTCGTTTCATGCAACACTTTATGCAAACTTTTTTTCAAAAAAAGTTTGCATAAAGAATATATAGTTTTAATAATCAAGTAATTATACTATAACTATCAAACGCACTCAAATATTTACAATACAATATAATACATTATTATAATAGAAAAGTCAAAAAATAAAAGGCCATACCTGTATCACACAGACACGACCTCAGGAAAGAAAGAGAGTGTTTTTTATATAAGTATAAATTAAGCCATATCATCTATAGCAAAAACAGAATTTATCTCACTGAAAAAATCATAGGAAATCTCCCTTAAATTCTCAATAGCCTCATTTTCTGTTTCCCCGTAAGCACAACACTGATTATATTCCAGTAAATAAGCATAGAATTCTCCATTGGGTAAACTTTCTATTACGTAATTTATTTCGTTCATAATCACCTCCTGTTTTTTAGACATTGCAAAATTATATAAACAGTGTTACAATAACAATAACAGGGAGTTACGTTGATATTAAAATTACAGAAGCAATACACAGCCTCAAAGCAATAAAAGACTACGCCGAATATGATTGAAACCGTTTCCTTAATCTGGCGTTTTTACACAACACATGACCTTGGAAAAGCATGAATATCTATTAAGGCATAATATCAGGCAATACCTAACAATTCTATTTCAAACACCAATGTAGAAAACGCCGGTATGGGACCAGATGTACGGCTTCCATATCCCAGGTTATACGGAATATAGATCATCCACCTGTCTCCTATATGCATCATCTTCAGAACGATACGCCATCCGTCAATAACATCAGTAAGCCTTAGAGCCTCAGGACAACTACGTTTCCATGAATTGTCAAACTCTCTTCCGTTTATAAGAGTTCCACGATAATGAACTGTAACGATACTTCTGTCAACTGGCGAGATTTTCCCGTCACCACTGTTAATAACTTTATAAAGTATGCCCGACGGATGCGTCATCACACCTTCCTCTGCAGATATTTCCTTCAGAAATTCCTGATTCTTTATTTTATATTCCTCTTTTTTTGCCATAAATACATTTTTGTTGCGTACAAAGATAAATACAGAGAAGTAAAAACAAAAAAATCGGAGGACAAGATACGTTTATATCCTATCCTCCGAATATTATTTATCGTTCAGATATTATTTTCTGTAATTCAAAAGCTCTTCAGCACTGAACTTGCGAATAAAATTGAAATGCTTTTCAACTTCTGACTCGGCATAGTTTACATATACGTTAAGTGACTGGGCGAACAATTCAGGAGCCTTTGTAGCGTCCTGCAGCAACAGATGACTCATTACGCACACTGCAGACATTTCATACAGACGACGTGAAACGAAATCAAGCAATTCCTGGTTCATAGCTTCCTTCACAGCATTAGTACAAGCCTCAAGTTTGCGGGTCATGTCCTTAATTCTGTTCATATAGCCTTCAAATTCAGGAGCGCAAGGAATCAGTTCATATTCATGGAGAGTAGCTGCATAAGCACCGTTTGTTACATAACGGATAGCTGCAACAGTCTGCAACTGAGTAGTTCCCTCATAAATACTTGTGATACGTGCATCACGATAAATACGCTGACAAGCATATTCCATCATAAAACCTGAGCCTCCATGAACCTGAATACAGTCGTATGCATTCTGATTAGCATATTCAGAGTTCATACCCTTGGCAAGAGGAGTGAAACTATCGGCCAATTTAGCATATTTCTTCTGTTCCTGACGTTCTTCAGGAGTAAGTTTGCGTTCGCGTGCAATATCATCAAGAGCCTTATAGATATCCACATAACGTGCAGTCTGATACAAAAGGGCACGACCGGCATCAAGTTTAGCCTTGATAGTAGCCAGCATATCATATACAGCAGGGAATTCGATGATAGCCTTACCGAACTGCTTACGGTCCTTAGCATAAGCCAAAGCCTCATCATATGCAGCCTGGCTCAAACCTACTGACTGAGCAGCAATACCAAGACGGGCACCGTTCATAAGAGCCATAACGTACTTGATAAGACCAAGCTTGCGTTCGCCACAAAGTTCAGCTTTAGCATTCTTGTAAACAAGCTCACATGTAGGAGAACCATGGATACCAAGTTTGTTTTCGATACGGCGTACATCTACCCCACCGTCGTTCTTATCATAGATAAACATAGAAAGACCACGACCGTCGTGAGTACCTTCTTCCGAACGTGCAAGTACAAGGTGCAAATGAGCGTCACCATTAGTGATAAAACGCTTAACACCATTCAATCGCCAGCAGTTGTTAGCCTCATCGTATGTAGCCTTAAGCATAACGCTCTGAAGGTCAGAACCTGCATCCGGCTCTGTCAAGTCCATAGACATTGTTTCTCCAGCACAGATACGAGGAATGAAACGACTGTGCTGGTCTTCATTACCGAACTCATAAAGAGTCTCGATACAGTCCTGAAGAGACCAGATATTACCGAAACCGGCATCGGCCTGTGCCACGATTTCCGCACACATAGTATATGGAGTGATAGGGAAATTAAGACCACCGTAACGGCGAGGCATAGTCATACCGTTAAGTCCTGCCTTAACCATAGCATCAAGGTTTGCTTTTGTACCAGATGCATATTCCACACGTCCGTTAGCACAGTGAGGACCTTCTTCGTCAACGCCTTCTGCATTGGCTGCAATCACCTCACCTGTAATTTCGCCTGTTATTTCAAGCACTTTATCATATGAATCGATAGCATCAGCACAATCCTGTGGTGCATAATCGAATTCTTCTTTATCTCTATAATCGCGTTCTTTCAACTGACAGATACGCTCCATCAACGGATTGTTCAAGTGAAACTTGAGTTCCGGATGTTCTGTATAAAAGTTTGACATAGGTTATCTTTTTTAGTATTAAAGTATTAGAGGTAGTAAAGGAGGTAAAGCTTGATTATCATACTTATAAGTTCCTACAGCCGAGATTGTTTAATGCCAGCGTAATAAGCATTTAATAAACGGCTTGTATCCTCTATACTTTGAGTTAATTGTTTATAAGTTTCTTCATTGATATAATTCAGGTCTTTAGATAGTAATATATAATAACGGCATTCTTCCAGACTTCCTTGTGAAATATTCATAAAACGAAGCTTGTCAGTAGAACTTTTCTTACGGAAACCTTCAGCGATATTAGCTGCAATTGATACGGCGGCACGCTGGAATTGAGAAGCTAATCCAAAACGCTCATGCGCAGGATAACAAGCTGTTGTCTTATATACTTGTAAAACAAAAGCATGAGCTTTTTGCCAAACAACTAAATCTTGAAAAACTTGAGCCATACGCAAAACTATTGAGCTTTATCTCCTATACCTTCTTTACCTTCTATAATACCCTTACTTACTATTCTTCTTATAATACTTAATCATTTTCGGAATCACTTCTTCCACTGTTCCGTTAATCACATAGTCTGCTATCGCATTGATAGGAGCATTCTCATCATTGTTCACAGAGATGATGATACCTGCGTCCTGCATACCTGCAATGTGCTGAATCTGCCCTGAGATACCACATGCGATATACAATTTAGGATGAACAGTAACACCTGTCTGTCCGATCTGTCTGTCATGGTCGCAGAAACCGGCATCTACAGCGGCACGGCTTGCACCAACCTCAGCATGAAGTTCCTTTGCAAGTTCGAACAACATGTCGAAACCTTCCTTAGAACCCATACCGTAACCACCGGCGATAACGATAGGAGCACCTTTCAGATTGTGTTTAGCTTTTTCAACATGGCGATCGATTACTTTCACTACATAGTCTGTTTCAGGCACAAACTTAGCCACGTCATGACGAATCACTTCACCCTTATAGTTTTCATCGAGGATTTCCTTCTTCATCACGCCTTCACGCACTGTAGCCATCTGAGGACGATGTTCTGGATTGATGATAGTAGCAACGATGTTACCACCGAAAGCAGGACGAATCTGATAAAGCAGATTTTCGTATGTAATACCTGCCTTCTTATCCTCATGACTACCTATTTCCAACTGAGTACAGTCGGCAGTCAGACCGCTTGTCAATGCAGAAGAAACACGAGGACCAAGGTCACGACCGATAACGGTAGCACCCATAAGACAGATCTGTGGTTTTTCCTGCTTGAAAAGATTTACGAGAATAGATGAATGAGGAAGAGAAGTATAAGGGAACAGCCCCGGAGCATCGAACACGTGAACACGGTCAACTCCATACGGCAAAACTTGTTTTTCTACATCAGTAAGGTCGCTTCCGGCACAAATAGCTTCAAGCTGGCATCCCAACTCATTGGCTAACTTACGACCTTTAGTCAAAAGTTCGAGACTTACATCGGCAACATGAGCGCCTTCCATCTCACAATATACAAATACATTATTCATAGTCTTATCCTATAGTGTGGTTAGCCAAAAGTTCAACAATAAGGTTTTCTACATCAGCATCACTTCCTGTGATAGTCTTACTTTCCTTAGCCTGGAAGATGATATTTTCAATCTTCTTCACTTTTGTAGGAGAGCCTGACAGACCGCACTGCTTGGTATCACCGTTTACATCGGCTACACTCCATTCAGTAATATTCAGATATGGACGGCTTTCGTAAAGCGAAGCGTATGGAAGTTCAGCACCATCTTTTGTTATGGCTGCTTTTTCCTGTGCGCCCATAGCACGTTTATATTTCTGCACCAGTTTGGCATTGCGTGGACGACAAGGAGCGGCACTACCGTTTACTGTCAACACAATAGGCAACGGACCTTCTACAGTTTCAACACCACCGTCGATATGACGTTTCGCACGGATGCGTCCGTCTTTCACCTCCTGGATTTCCTCTACATATGTAATCTGAGGCAACCCCAGTTTTTCAGCAACCTGCGGACCAACCTGAGCTGTATCACCATCAATAGCCTGACGACCACCTACGATTATGTCATACTCACCAATCTTGCGTATAGCTGTTGCAAGAGCATAAGAAGTAGCCAATGTATCTGCACCTGCAAAAGCACGGTCAGTAAGCAGATATCCATTGTCAGCACCTCTATACAGACCTTCGCGGATAATCTCGGCCGCACGGCCTGGACCCATAGTCAGCATAGTCACAGTTGAGCCTGGATGAGCATCTTTCAGTCTTAGAGCCTGCTCCAAGGCATTCAAGTCTTCCGGATTGAAAATTGCCGGAAGAGCAGAACGGTTGATTGTTCCGTCTGCATTCATGGCATCTTTCCCAACACAACGAGTATCAGGAACTTGTTTTGCCAATACTACAATTTTTAAACTCATTAGATAAAATATTTTTTGGTATTAGTAATTTTCTGACGGCAAATTTAATGAAAGCATTTATACTACAAAACGAAATGCCACAAAATATGCACAATACGAATAAATATGAGCAATTAAAGTTAGTAAAATCACACCTAATTGTATAAAACAAAGAAGGCAGTAACTCCAATGCCTAAGCTTATGGAATTACTGCCTCTTATATTATGAAAGAATAAATTATTCTACATCGCTATAGTCCAAGATATTCTTCTTATTTGCCAATATTCTGTCGTATTCGTCTTTTGAGCCTACAACAATCTTTTCAAACTCACGCTGACCTGTACCGGCAGGAATCAAGTGACCGCAAATCACATTTTCCTTCATACCTTCCAGTTTATCAACCTTACCGTTAATAGCAGCTTCGTTAAGAACCTTAGTAGTTTCCTGGAATGAAGCAGCTGACATAAAGCTTGAAGTCTGAAGAGCAGCTCTTGTGATACCCTGAAGTATCTGAGTAGATGTTGCAGGAACTGCATCACGTACTTCTACCAACTTAAGGTCACGACGTTTCAACAAGCTGTTTTCATCTCTCAACTTACGAGCTGTAACAATCTGTCCCGGTTTGAGGTTCTGTGAATCACCTGCATCCACAACAACTTTCTTACCCCAAATTCTGTCGTTCTCTTCGTTGAATTCCAAACGGTCAACCACCTGAAGTTCAAGGAATCTTGTATCTCCCGGTTCGTCAATCTGTACTTTACGCATCATCTGACGAACGATGATTTCAAAGTGCTTATCGTTAATCTTCACACCCTGCAGACGGTAAACGTCCTGGATTTCGTTAACGATATATTCCTGTACTGCTGTAGGACCCTTGATAGCCAAGATGTCTGCAGGAGTAATAGCACCGTCTGACAATGGAGTTCCGGCACGTACATAGTCGTTTTCCTGTACAAGAATCTGCTTAGACAATGCAACGAGATACTTACGAACCTCACCAGTCTTAGATGTAACGATGATTTCACGGTTACCACGCTTAATCTTACCCATTGTAATTTCACCGTCGATTTCAGAAACCACAGCTGGGTTAGATGGATTACGAGCCTCGAACAACTCTGTTACACGTGGAAGACCACCGGTGATATCACCAGCCTTACCTACCGCACGTGGAATCTTAACAAGAATGTCACCGGCCTTAACGTTTTCTTTATCCTCTACTACAACGTGACCACCTACCGGCAAGTTGTATGTACGCAAGATACCACCGTTTTCATCAAGGATGTGCAATGAAGGAATCTTATTCTTATCCTTAGACTCAGTGATGATGATTTCGCGCAAACCTGTAGCTTCGTCAGATTCTACCTTGTAAGTTACGTTTTCGATAACTGATTCGAAATCAATCTTACCACCAACTTCAGTTACAATTACGGCGTTGAATGGGTCCCATTTTGCAATAAGTTTACCCTTCTCAACTATTTCACCGTCTGCTGCATAAAGTTTAGAACCGTAAGGTACGTTGTGAGTTGACAAGATGATACCTGTGTTGATATCAACGAAACGAACTTCAGCCAAACGTCCAACAACTATCTTAACTGGTTCGCCTGTTTCTTCAACAGCATCAACAGTACGCAATTCTTCAAATTCCAGACGAGCAGGGTTCTTGGCAACGATAGATGCATTAGCAGCCATGTTACCTGCGATACCTCCGGCGTGGAATGTACGCAATGTCAACTGAGTACCCGGTTCACCGATTGACTGAGCAGCGATGACACCGACAGCCTCACCTTTCTGAACCATCTTACTTGAAGCAAGGTTACGTCCGTAACATTTAGCACAAACACCCTTCTTAGACTCACAAGTAAGCACAGAACGTATTTCAACGCTTTCAATAGGTGATTTTTCAATTTCTTCAGCAATAGCTTCTGTAATTTCTTCACCTGCTGCTACTATAAGTTCACCTGTAGTAGGATGTATAATATCGTGTACAGAAACACGTCCCAAAATACGTTCGTAAAGTGTAGCAATAACTTCATCGTTATTCTTCAACGCTGTACAAACAAGTCCGCGCAATGTACCACAGTCTTCTTCGTTGATAATCACATCGTGTGAAACGTCAACAAGACGACGAGTCAAGTATCCGGCATCGGCTGTCTTCAACGCAGTATCGGCAAGACCCTTACGAGCACCGTGAGTTGAGATAAAGTACTCCAACACCGAAAGACCTTCCTTAAAGTTAGAAAGGATAGGGTTTTCAATGATCTGAGCACCTTCGGCACCTGCCTTCTGGGGTTTAGCCATCAAACCACGCATACCAGACAACTGACGGATCTGCTCCTTAGAACCACGGGCTCCGGAATCAAGCATCATAAATACTGAGTTGAATCCCTGGTCGTCGTTCTTAATTGTCTTGTAAAGGATATCAGACAAGTCACTGTTAACGTGTGTCCAAGTATCAATTACCTGGTTGTAACGTTCATTGTCAGTAATGAATCCCATGTTATAGTTCATCATAATCTGTTCAATTTCTTCATTACCACGTTTAACGAGTTCTTCCTTCTCCTTCGGTATGATGATATCACCAAGGTTGAATGACAAACCACCTTCGAATGCCATCTTATAACCAAGATTCTTGATACCGTCAAGGAACTCACAAGCACGTGCAACACCCACAGCCTTGATTACGTCGCTGATGATGTCACGCAATGACTTCTTAGATATGATTGTATTAAGGTAACCACATTCGTCAGGAACGATTTCATTTACGATTACACGTCCTACAGAAGTTTCCTTAATCATCTTCTTGACAATATTTCCATTTTCATCCAAGTCATTAGCTACTACGCTAACTATTGCATGAATATCTACTTTACCTTCATTGTATGCGATAAGAGCTTCTTCAGGTCCGTAGAATATAAGTCCTTCACCTTTTGCGCCCTTACGCAACTTAGTAATATAGTAAAGACCGAGTACCATATCCTGTGCTGGCACTGTGATAGGCGCACCGTTTGCAGGGTTAAGGATATTATGTGACTGCAACATCAACATCTGAGCTTCCAGAATAGCTTCATTGCTCAAAGGCAAGTGAACGGCCATCTGGTCACCATCGAAGTCGGCGTTGAACGCAGTACATGCCAATGGATGCAACTGAATAGCCTTACCTTCAATCATCTTAGGCTGGAATGCCTGGATACCAAGACGGTGAAGTGTCGGCGCACGGTTCAGCAATACAGGGTGGCCTTTCATTACATGTTCAAGGATATCCCATATAACAGCTTCCTTACGGTCAACTATCTTCTTCGCTGATTTTACAGTCTTAACTATACCTCTTTCAATAAGTTTTCTGATGATAAACGGTTTGTAAAGTTCGGCAGCCATCAATTTTGGAATACCGCACTCACCCATCTTCAATTCAGGACCTACGACGATTACCGAACGTGCAGAGTAGTCAACACGCTTACCCAACAAGTTCTGACGGAAACGTCCCTGCTTACCTTTCAAGCTATCAGAAAGAGATTTCAGAGGACGGTTAGCATCTGTCTTAACGGCACTTGCCTTACGAGAGTTATCGAACAATGAATCGACAGCTTCCTGAAGCATACGTTTTTCATTACGCAAGATTACATCAGGAGCCTTGATTTCAATAAGTCTCTTCAGACGGTTGTTACGTATAATTACTCGACGATACAAATCATTCAAGTCAGAAGTTGCGAAACGGCCACCATCCAATGGAACAAGCGGACGCAATTCTGGCGGAATAACCGGTACGTTCTTGATAATCATCCATTCCGGTTTGTTTCTTCCCTTAGAAGCACGGAACGATTCTACTACCTGCAAACGTTTCAAAGCCTCGTTCTTACGCTGCTGTGATGAATCGTTGTTTGCTTTATGACGCAATTCGTATGAAAGAGCATCAAGGTCAAGAGCAGCAAGAAGGTCATATATTGCTTCCGCACCCATCTTGGCGATGAACTTGTTAGGGTCTGAATCTTCAAGGAACTGATTTTCCTTTGGAAGAGACTCCATGATATCCAAATATTCACCTTCTTCTAGAAGATCGTATTTGCTGATACCGTCTTCAGCCTTAATACCCGGCTGTATTACTACATAGCGTTCATAATATATGATTGCATCAAGTTTCTTTGTAGGTAATCCCAACAAATAACCGATTTTGTTAGGCAATGAACGGAAGTACCAGATATGAGCTACCGGGACAACCAACTGTATGTGTCCGCTACGTTCACGACGAACTTTTTTCTCTGTTACTTCGACACCGCATCGGTCGCAGACAATGCCTTTATAACGAATGCGCTTGTACTTACCACAATGACATTCATAGTCCTTTACCGGACCGAAGATACGTTCGCAGAACAAACCGTCACGTTCAGGCTTGTAGGTACGGTAGTTGATGGTTTCTGGTTTCAGAACTTCACCATAAGAGTTTTCCAGAATCTCTTCAGGAGAAGCCAAACCAATAGTAATCTTGGAGAAATTACTTTTTATTTTAGTGTCTTTTCTAAAAGCCATACTTAAATTAGTTTTTTGATTATTCCATTGTAATGCTCAAGCACAGACCTCTCAATTCGTGAAGCAATACGTTAAGTGATTCAGGGATACCCGGAGTTGGCATCGGTTCACCCTTAACAATAGCTTCATAAGCCTTAGAGCGTCCTACGACATCGTCTGACTTGATAGTCAGTATTTCCTGAAGAATATGAGCAGCACCGAATGCTTCGATTGCCCAAACCTCCATTTCTCCGAAACGCTGACCACCGAACTGTGCCTTACCACCAAGTGGCTGCTGAGTAATCAACGAATAAGGACCTATTGAACGAGCGTGCATCTTATCTTCAACCATGTGACCAAGCTTAAGCATGTATGTCACACCTACAGTTGCAGGCTGGTCAAACTGCTCACCTGTACCACCGTCATACAAATAAGTCTTACAATAACGTGGCAAACCGGCTTTATCTGTCCACTTGTCAAGGTCTTCGAGTGTAGCACCGTCAAAGATAGGTGTAGCGAACTTAAGTCCGAGTTCTTTTCCTGCACGACCCAATACAGCTTCAAATATCTGTCCGATGTTCATACGTGAAGGCACACCCAACGGATTCAATACTATATCTACCGGAGTACCATCAGCAAGGAACGGCATATCTTCCTGTCTAACCACTCTTGAAACGATACCCTTGTTACCGTGACGACCAGCCATCTTATCACCGACACCAATCTTACGTTTCTTGGCAATATATACCTTAGCCATCTGCATGATACCTGAAGGCAACTCATCACCAATAGTAAGAGCAAATTTCTTACGTTTCAATTCAGCATCATATTCCTTGTACTTCTTGATGTAATTCATAATCAATGAACGGATAAGCTCATTCTTATGTTCGTCAGAAGTCCAAGAGCTCAACTGTATCACAGTATAGTCAAGCATTTCAAGATCGCGTTTGTTGAACTTGGCACCCTTTGCAATAACCTCAGTACCAAGATAATCTTTAACACCTTGTGACACTAAGTTATTAGTCAATACCATAAGCTTATCAACAAGCACATCTTTCAGTTTTGCAGCTTTTTCTTCAAACTCTTCGTTCAATTTCGGTAAGATAAGTTTGTCTGCATTCTTTTCACTACGTGTCTTTACTACACGTGAATACAACTTCTTATCTATAACAACACCTCTCAATGATGGAGAAGCCTTCAGTGAGGCATCCTTAACATCACCGGCCTTGTCACCGAAGATAGCACGCAACAGTTTCTCTTCTGGTGAAGGATCAGATTCGCCCTTAGGTGTAATCTTACCTATAAGGATATCACCCGGTTCGATACGCGCACCGATTCTTACGATACCAGTCTCGTCAAGGTCCTTAGTAGCTTCTTCACTTACGTTTGGAATATCAGCTGTAAGTTCTTCCATACCGCGTTTTGTTTCGCGGACTTCAAGAATATATTCATCAACGTGAACAGAAGTCAATATATCTTCACGTACTACACGTTCGTTAAGTACGATAGCATCCTCATAGTTGTAACCCTTCCATGGCATGTATGCTACAAGCAAGTTCTTACCCAATGCCAATTCACCGTTTGCTGTAGAATAACCTTCTGTAAGAATATCACCTTTCTTAACACGCTGACCCTTAGAGCAGATAGGACGCAAGTCGATTGTCATGCTCTGGTTAGTCTTACGGAATTTAGGTATCTTGTATTCAACAAGTGCAGGTTCGAAGCTTACAAATTCTTCTTCATCTGTACGGTCGTAAAGGATACGTATAGTCGTAGCATCTACGAAATCAATTACACCATCACCTTCTGCCGCAATCTGTGTTCTTGAATCTTCGCAAAGCTGTTTTTCAATACCTGTACCTACAATAGGAGCTTCTGTACGCAACAATGGAACTGCCTGGCGCATCATGTTTGATCCCATCAACGCACGGTTAGCATCGTCATGTTCAAGGAACGGAATCAAAGATGCAGCTATAGAAGCAATCTGCTGAGGTGATACATCCATCAATTGTACCTGATCAGGAGTTACTACCGGATAGTCGGCATCACGACGTGCCTTAACTTTATCGCGGACGAATGTACCGTCATCATTCAACGGAGCATTACCCTGAGCTATTACTACATCTTCTTCTTCTTCGGCAGACAGATATTCGATACCTTCCGGTGACAAGTCAACAACGCTGTCTTTTACCTTACGGTATGGAGTAACAATAAAACCAAGATCGTTTATCTTAGCATATACACAAAGAGAAGAAATCAAACCGATGTTCGGACCTTCAGGAGTCTCGATCGGACACAAACGTCCGTAATGAGTATAGTGAACGTCACGTACCTCAAATCCGGCACGGTCACGAGAAAGACCACCAGGACCAAGGGCAGAAAGACGACGTTTGTGTGTAATCTCAGCCAGCGGGTTTGTCTGGTCCATGAACTGGGACAAAGCGTTAGTTCCAAAGAAAGAGTTGATTACTGAAGAAATAGTCTTCGCATTAATCAAATCTATCGGAGTAAACACTTCATTGTCACGAACATTCATGCGTTCACGTATAGTACGGCTCATACGTGCCAATGCTATAGAGAACTGGTTAGACAACTGTTCGCCTACTGTACGTACACGACGGTTACTCAAGTGGTCGATATCATCTACATCAGCCTTAGAGTTGATAAGCTCAATCAGATATTTGATGATTTCGATAATATCCTGTTTTGTCAACACTCTGACATCCATTGATGTGTCGAGTGACAATTTCTTGTTAATTCTGTAACGTCCTACATCACCCAAATCATAACGTTTTTCAGAGAAGAACAAGTTATTAATAACTTCACGTGCGCTGGCGTCATCTGCAGGGTCAGCATTTCTCAACTGTCTGTAGATATACAACACAGCTTCTTTCTCAGAGTTAGACGGGTCTTTCTGAAGGGTGTTATATATGATAGAATAATCAGAAGCATTAGCATTTTCATTATGAACCAAAATGTTCTGTACTCCTGATTCAAGTATAGTTTCAATATGATCCGGTTCGATAACTGTTTCACGGTCGATAACTACTTCGTTACGTTCGATAGAAACTACTTCACCGGTATCTTCATCTACGAAATCTTCAGTCCATGTCTTCAATACACGGGCAGCAAGTTTTCTTCCTACCACCTTCTTAAGGTTCTGCTTGTTAACCTTAATTTCTTCTGCAAGATTGAAGATTTCAAGAATATCTTTATCATTCTCAAAACCTACGGCACGAAGCAAAGTTGTTACAGGTAATTTTTTCTTACGGTCGATGTAAGCATACATCACGTTGTTGATATCTGTAGCAAATTCAATCCATGAACCTTTAAATGGGATAATACGAGCAGAGTACAGTTTAGTTCCGTTTGCATGTATGCTCTGACCGAAGAACACACCTGGCGAACGGTGTAACTGCGAAACGACTACACGCTCAGCACCGTTAATTACGAAAGTACCCTTAGGAGTCATATATGGGATAGGTCCCAAGAACACATCCTGTATAACTGTATCAAAATCTTCGTGATCGGGGTCTGTACAATAAAGCTTCATTTTAGCTTTCAAAGGGACACTATATGTAAGTCCACGTTCCAGACATTCATCGATTGAATATTGTGGCGGGTCTATATAGTAGTCGAGGAACTCGAGCACGAAGTTATTACGGGTGTCCGCTATAGGGAAATTCTCAGAAAACACCTTATAGAGTCCGTCCTTCTTTCGTTGTTCAGGCGGCGTGTCCAATTGCAGGAAGTCATGGAACGACTTCAATTGCACTTCCAAGAAATCCGGATACTGCATCGGATTCTTAATAGAAGCAAAATTAATTCTTTGATTTTGAGTGTTTAAAGACATCTGTAATTCAATTATGAATTAAAAATAATTATTTTTATGTTGTTTAAAAACAACGATATGCTGTGAGACGCAAAAAGGTTAAGAATCCTCAATAACGAGGACTCTTAACCGAACTACCTGATTTACAGGATAATCTTATTTAAGCTCAACTTCAGCTCCAGCTTCTTCCAAAACTTTCTTCAAAGATTCAGCTTCATCCTTAGCCAAACCTTCTTTTACTGTGCTAGGAGCACCGTCAACCAAGTCTTTTGCTTCTTTCAAGCCAAGACCACAAGCTTCTTTAACGGCCTTAACAACCTGCAACTTAGCAGCACCTGCGCTCTTCAAAACTACATCGAAAGATGTTTTTTCTTCAGCAGCAGCTGCACCAGCAGCAGC
>JAHLFB010000019.1 GCA_018884025.1 Candidatus Phocaeicola faecipullorum | reverse complement strand
TTGGAGTGAATCCCTCCCCGAGCCGCAGGCGAGTGGCAAGTTTGTTTTGAGTGCCCGAAAACATTTCGGGTGCCTCAAAACACAACTTGCTATGTTCGCTTGAACATGAATTTTCCTTCGTAAAATTGGCTGTCGCCGTTCCCCTCAGAGAGAAGCATCCGAAAACTCCGTTCGTCGTGCGTCCATAGACCTTTCTGGCGCAAAGTTATACAGGTGTATTCTATTGGTAAATAGCGAGTTATATGCTATGTGGTGACATATGATGACATGTATAGTCAGAGGCTTGACAACATGGTGATTATTCCAATTTTTCGCTATTTCTTTGCGGTGTGAACGGTTGGGAATTACCCTCCGATAACGGAATAATGGTCACACTGTCGGTTGCTTCCGTGAACAGTTGGATAGTTGGAAGCAATGTCGGATATGACAGTTAACGGAAGGTCATGACCAATATACCGACCAGTAGCGGTTGGATAGTCGGAAGTATCCGATAACGGTTGCTACGATGGTCGGAACAACGGAAGATTCTGATAGTGCAAACAACCGCTAATGGATAGTTGGAAGGATGCGTTCACGGGATATTGGAAGAGACAGTTAACTTATTTATTAACAATTTAAATTTTAAGTATTATGAGTAAAGAGTGTTTGTTAGTTGCTATCAGCAACCAGAAAGGCGGGGTTGGTAAGTCAGCCCTTACGGTAGTACTCGCCAGCTACCTTCACTATGAGAAAGACCTTAATGTCGCAATCATCGACTGCGACTCACCGCAGCACAGCCTCGTGCGTATGCGTGAGCGTGACAAGAAGGCAATCTCTGCAAGTCCCTATCATCAGCAGCTCGTGGAGAAGCAATGGGAACGCATACAAAAGAGAGCATATCCCATCATCGGCTCTACGGCAGAAAAGGCAAGAGAGGCGGCAGACAAACTTGCCGAGAAGGAGAACTTGGATATTGTCTTTGTGGATCTTCCAGGAACGGTACAATCAACGGGTGTCTTCCGCACCATAGTTAATATGGACTATGTGCTTACACCTTCAATTCCCGATTTGATTGTGATGCAGAGTACGCTATCCTTTGCCACCACTGTATTGGACTATGCAAAGAGCCAGAAGGATGTTCCCCTTAAAGACATCATCTTCTTCTGGAACAGGCTCAAGAAGCGTAGCAATACGGATGTGTTGAAGACCTACTCGCAGATTATGGGAGAGTTGAACCTATCCGTTCTCGATTCCACTCTGCCTGACCTATGCAGGTATGAGAAGGAGATTACACACGCGAAAAAGTCATTCTTCCGCTGCACGATGTTACCGCCTCCTGCGAAACTTCTTAAGGGCAGTGGTATCGGAGAATTGGCCGATGAGCTGATTGTGAAACTTAAACTGAAATAGTTATGGCTAAGAAGAAAGTAGAAGTCAATGAGGATATGCTCAAAGACATTATGGTCGGTTATATCCCTGTCTTTGGCAGGGAGAGACCGAACTATCAGGAGCCGAAGGTCATTGAGACCGAGGATTCGGATACAGATTCGGATACAGATTCGGACGAAGGCACTGAGGCGGTAGCCTCAAAACCGAGTACCCCCAAGCCACGAAAGAAGCGTGAGGAAACAGGTACATATAAAGAGAGGTATCTTGTGAATATACCTGCCTCAAACCGCTCTCACGTATATATTAACCGCGAAGTGGCGGACTGCATCAAACGGGTGTTGCCTGTCATTGCTCCCGATATGAGTGTATCAGGTTACATCAGTAATATCCTTGTGGAGCATTTGCAGCAACACTGGGATGAGATTAACGAGTTATATAATAAAGAGTATTACAAACCATTAAAGCCATTTTAGTTATGATTGAAACAATAGTAAATATCACAACAGGAGCTTGTTATTTGGTAACAGCAGGCGTTATCGTAAAGTATATCTATAGTCGATTTGTGCAACACAAAAATCATCAGGGAACTAATATTCCTATGGTGAAGAAACAGACCATAGTTGCTCTTGTAGAGAATCCATCGCTATCTGAAGATACTTCTTCGGCAAAAGGAATTGATAAAGCTGAATATAAAAAGAGATTCCTTGGTAGTTATATGATGAAAAATCGCGTCCAGGTCTATATTGATAGAAGTAGTCATGAATGTATGAAGCGATTTTTATCAATTGCTGCACCAGATACTAGTATGGCAGGCTATGTCAGTAGAATTATCAAAGACCATATTGCTGAAAATGCTACGACTATCAATAAGATTTTTGAGGATAGTAAAACTAAACTCTTTTAGCTATGGAAGTAAAGATATATTTTGCAGTAAAGGTCTTATGTGCCTTATTCGTATTCTATCATCTGTGGGTGTTCTTGTTTTGCCGTAAGATTTACGGTTTGTGGGACAAACTGCATAACTGGGCACGCATAACCCGTGTCAGATTATGGAAGTACCGAAAGAAACGAATGGCAGAAAAAGCCAAGCGTGAAAGGCGTAAGAAAATATACGGTAAGGATTTGCTTACGGAAAAGCCTAAACCAATCCAAACAGTAACGCCTCAAAAGGTTGAAGAGAGTCCTCCTGTTGATGATGATCCGAATGAGGTAATGGGAAAGTCCAATATCATATATTATAACGATATTGAAGCTGACCGGAAGATTCCGACCCGTTCTTTACCTTTGAAAGAGGTAGAACTGCCTGTAGATAAGGACATCAATCCCGATGATGTAGAGGATAACATCGAACCTCAGAAGGGTTTGACCGAAGAGGATAAGCGTGAGTTGATGGAGCCTGAAGGAGTAATACCTGATCCGGACTTTGACAAGTCCTTAACATATGAGGATATGAACAACCTTGTGGATGTGCTAAACTCAGATAATCATGACGAGCAGAAGTCTATTCGTGCAGCATCAACCATCCATCATAAGTTGGCTAATACGGTGATATTGGACTTCCTTGTCAATAAGGTAAGCAATGGAGATAAAGTAAATCAGTTGCTCCAAGAATGTTTGGATGCTAATGGAAATCCTCTGCCTAAACGAAGGAAAGCAAGTAAAGTCAAGTCGTTCGATATAAATAAGTATGCTTAGTATTTGTGCATGGTTAATGATTTTTATTACTTAAACAATGTTGGCTGGCACTCCGATGTGAATCGTGGTGCCAGCGTTTTTTATGGAGTCCGCTATTTTAATTAACAAGTAAGGCAAGTACGTAATGCCTCGTGCATTATGATTCTTGCCTTGCTATGTTGTTTAAGCTATAATTACTCTGCTGTTGCTCTTGGAGGAACTTTTCGGAATCGTTCCTGCAACGTTTCGAGGAACTTGAGCAAATCTGCAAACTCCAGAGCCTCTCCATAGATAAAGCTGGAACGCATATCGCTGTAGTCCACCTCATATTTCGGGACAAGTTCTTCACTTGGAACAATCGTAATGGATTCTGGCAGTTCCTTATCATAATCTACATATCCGACATGATAGAATTTCTTTCTATGCTCTACAATGTCATAATAAAGGTTAGAGTCATTCAATGCCTTATCCATATAATCGGTATGTGATAACTTTTCCAAATCATAGAAATGGCGAGACATACGATATGTTCTTGGCTCTTTCTTTTGGTATTCCTCACAAAGCAAAAATGCCTTCTCTAAGAATGTCCTTGCAGGACTCACGGTCTTGATGGTCTGAACAATATCAGAATCAACATCTTCATTCTTATAGACCTGTTCAACCAATGAAGATATGCGTTTCATTTCGTATGGTTCAGCCATAGAAAGGACACTGATTTCAATCTTCACAGTCGGTATTGCATAGGGAGCGTCGCTATTATAGAGTGATGGATATTGAACAAAAATCACAGATGGGTCTTTATCGTGATCCACCTTCTTTAGTTCACCATTTTCATCAACGACTTCATTTTCTGCAAGTACAATCACATCCAACCCTAAATTTGCCAGTTGTTCTTTCAAGTCATCTTTAAATTCACCGAAAAGATAATCCTGAGCCTTTTCTCTGAACTTGTGGATTTGAGTGTTGCTGGTGCAGTTGGCACACGACAGATTCATTTCATTTAAGAAGAAGTCACGACCAAGAGCCAAGTCAATATCTTCACTGAAACGGTCTATAATATCCCAACCTTTACTCAAACTTGTACCGCCTTTGAAAAGTAGATACTCGGAAGCCTTTGTGTGGAACAAGGCGTACAATATGGCTGTTACCCACCAATCTTTCTCCGCTGCGGCTTCATCAATATTCTTTGCTTCCACAACGCCCTGTATCATGGCCTTGCGTTCATCTATCGAAAAGTCTATCCATTTACTCATTGTCAGTATCCGTTTTGAGGTTTCTTTTTATAATTTGTCTTACCCATACCGGTGCCAATAATAGATCGTGTTCAATTGTTTCTGTTTCAGGTGTTGCAGATAATAGTTGAGCAACTCTTTTTTCCACGCTCTCTGTTATATTATCCTCTCCAATGCTACGAAGAGCCTGTACCAATTCGGGCATTAGTTTTCCTTTGTATGCAAAATTTCTTGGAACGCCATGTTTTAATGTTACAGTTCTATTGCCCAATTTCAGAGTTCTTGGAGTTCCTGATGTTATGAAACAAGCATTCATTGGGACTTGTGTGGAAAATCCCAATCTATTAGCAGCGGTTTCACCTGTTGGAAATACTATAGCCTTATCTCTCTTGGCAATCTCCGTTACCAGTTCAAAAGCAGAAGGATATACCACTCCAAATCGTGTTTTTTTTGCCTTAACATATACGCCTTTGGCTATTCGTGTAATCAAACCCTCTTTCTCAAATTGAGCAAGGAGTTTGGTTACATATTCCACATCAAATTGATGGAATGTAGACACAAAAAACACCTCGCCATATCTTGCGTAGGTTATCTTTGCCTTAACTTTATGTTCCACAGTCCTTTGCATACGATTTTTAGCCTATTTTAAGTCGGAATAAAAGCGTTTTTTTCCGACCACAAAGGTATGAAAATATTGCGAAGTGACAAAAGAATCCATTGTTTATTTCATTACACCTATACTTTTTGCTCTTTAAGCGGGCAAAAACTTGTGATTTTTGGAAGTTTTCGCCCGCTTAACCCGACAATATAAGGTTGAAATTTCATCCTTCAAACAAGCCTTCTTGTCCCTCTTTTTACCCCAAAATCCACCCTTCAAAAGACCCCAAATATGACATCTGACGACACGTTATGACGCGTATAGACCGATTTGAAAATCAATGGATTAAGTGCTATATATTCGCAGTCGAAATCACTTTTTGTATAACTAAAAAACATTTCGACGTATGAAGAAAAAAGTATTATTCGCAGCAGCATTTATGCTTGCAA
>JAHLFB010000164.1 GCA_018884025.1 Candidatus Phocaeicola faecipullorum | reverse complement strand
ATGCATTGGATATTTCTGCACAGAACCATATTTTCAAGAGGGCTTCGCACCAAACAATTACTCGTAAAGCACGCCTCTTTAGGCTACTGTTGACGGAACAACAGGTTCAGACATCATGCTGAACAATTACTTGTACGACTTCTTGTCGCACCAATCTTATGCAAATATAAATTTTTATTCGTAAAAACTTGCATAACAGATGATTATTGTTCTGATAATTTATGAATATGTGAATTTTATGACATAATGCATCTTGATTTACCTGCATTAGTCAGTAATAAATAATGTGATATTTCTTATTTTATTATCAGGAGAAGTAATCTGTATTTTATATATACCTTCTTTCAGCTTTTTGATTATTTTTTCAGGCTCGTTTTGTGTTCTGAAAAGTTCTATGCCTGTTATATCGTTTATGATAATGGAACTTCCTTCCATGATTTTCGGAAGTTTGTTCACACATACTAATGGGGCATTACTGTCCGGAGTATTCAGTTCCAACGGACAGCTTTCGTTACCAAATCTGTCAATGCTTGTAACAGCCCAGAAAAGATTGTCACAGTCGCTTGATATGTATTTGAAACCGTTGCTGCTGTTTTTTAGGCAAATAATGTTATTGGCATTGTCCGTATCGACCGGATATACGGTTGACGCATATATGCGGTATGATATATTTTCTTTGCATGAATCAGGTCTTTCCCATTTCAATGCAATACCATCGGCTGTATATGATATATTTCCGTTACAAGGTGGAGATGGGGGAATGCTGTCTTGCCATGTCATAGGTGGTACGGCGGCCGGTGAAGAGTAGAATTTGTTCGTCAGGCTGTCAGTTAGCCCGCACGTGTTTTTCATCAGAAATTCATTTCTGAAGAAAGCCTGTCCGTCCAGCTTGTTGCGGCGGGTAAAGTATATCTGCCTCATTATCTCGTTTATATCCCATTCATGATTTTTATATTTAAGGAAGTATATTCCTAGTCCAGGCACAACCCACCGTCCGTGTTTGTTCTCCTGCCAGTCGAGGGCGAACGGATAAAACTGGTTGTCCCTGAAGTACATCATTGGGAATATTACGTCTTGTATTCCTGTTTTTAGCCATAGTTTTACATCCTGATACACGGCACTGTATGCGTTCCATCCTTTTGAACTGTATCTGCGTGTATCATTGTATTTCCCCACCGGCGAACTGCTTACTTTCACCCATGGCTTTATGCTTTTTACTTCATTGTAAATTCTTCTGACTATAGCTGTAATGTTGTCTCTCCTCCATTGGGAAATGTCTTTCCCCTTACCATACTTGCGGAATGTTTTATTGTCCGGAAAGTTTTCTCCGTTTTCAGGATACCGTATATAGTCCAGATGAATTCCGTCTATGTCATAACATGTGGTAATTTCTTTGGCAATTGCAGACAGATACCCTGCTGTATTTGGGTTCCCCGGATCAAGATACCAGGCTTTTTTGAAGTGTATGCACATATCCGGATTTTTCTTTACTACAGAACTCTTTCCGAGCAGTTTTACCTGCCTGTCGTTTCCTATAGGAATACAGACTATCCATGCATGCAGTTCTAGTCCTCTTTTATGACATTCTTCTATAGCAAATTTCAGTGGGTCGTATCCCGGATTGCGTCCTGTTTCACCAGCTAAAGACTCTGCAAATGTTTCGTATAATGATGGATAAACTACATCTCCCCTCAGACGTGTCTGGAACAAAACTGTGTTGAAGTTTGCTTCTTTCAGTATGTCTAGCTGTCTGCATAGTTCGTCCTTCTGGCGCTTTATGCCATAAGCGGATGTTGCTTTGCTTGCAGGCCAGTCCAAACCTCCTATTGTGGTTATCCATGCTGCACGTATTTCGTATTTTTCTGTAGCGCTTGTCTTTTGCGCAAACGCCAGTAAGAGTGATAATATGATTAGAAGTTTCTGCATATCCCGAAATTTTGCCTGCAAAGATACTAAGACTTTGCATAAAAATCTTCTTAAAATGTGTAATCTGTTGTTTTATGTTTTATTTCTGATTAAATAACATTACTTTTGCAAGTGAATTTTAGAAAAATCAAACAAAAAATATTATGATAACATTTAGTTTAGCTTTAGTATTACTTATCGTCGGTTATCTGGTTTACGGAAAGTATATAAATAAACTTTTCCAGCCTGATGCCTTACGTAAGACTCCTGCCGTCACAATGACTGATGGGGTTGATTTTATTCCTCTTCCTACGTGGAAGATTTTCATGATTCAGTTTCTTAATATCGCGGGACTTGGTCCTATATTCGGAGCAATAATGGGGGCGCAGTTCGGAACGGCATCTTATCTGTGGATAGTTTTCGGAACAATCTTTGCGGGTGCTGTTCACGACTTCTTTTCAGGTGCTCTTTCCATCCGCAATTCAGGAGAGAGTTTGCCGGAGATAATAGGACGCTACCTGGGACTGACAACAAAGAAGGTGGCATGTATATTTACCGTGTTGCTTATGATATTGGTTGGTGCGGTGTTCGTGTCAGGTCCGGCGGAACTTCTGGCCGGAATGACTCCGGATTATATGGATATGTATTTCTGGATGATAGTGATATTCGTTTATTACATCCTTGCCACAATGCTACCTATTGACAAAATCATTGGCCGTATATATCCTCTGTTTGCGTTTGCCCTGCTGTTTATGGCTGTGGGAATCCTTGTGATGCTTTATGTAAAATCTCCGGAATTGCCTGAAATGTGGAACGGTTTCGGAACCAAGTATGAAAAGAATCCTATCTTCCCGATGATGTTTATTTCCATTGCATGCGGAGCGATAAGCGGTTTCCATGCCACACAGTCGCCGCTGATGGCAAGATGTATGGTCAACGAGAAACACTGTCGGCCTATATTTTATGGAGCAATGGTGACTGAAGGTATAGTGGCTTTGATATGGGCTGCTGCAGCTACATATTTCTTCCACGAAAACGGAATTGTGGACCAGGCTACTGGTATAGCTTATTCGGGTGCGAAAGTGGCTACTGATATTTCAAATCAGTGGCTCGGTACTTTTGGTGGAATACTTGCTATATTGGGTATTGTGGCGGCTCCTATTACCAGTGGTGATACAGCCCTCCGTTCGGCTCGACTTATCGTTGCCGACTTCCTTGGAATCGAACAGCGCAGCATTGCAAAACGTCTGCTGATATGTATTCCTATCTTTCTTTTCACAGTGGGACTCCTTGTGTTCAGTTTCAGCAATGCAGAAGGTTTCAAGATTATATGGCGATATTTTGCATGGTGTAATCAGACACTTTCCGTATTTACACTATGGGCTATAACAGTTTATCTGGTAAAGAATAAGAAGAACTACTGGGTGACTCTCATTCCTGCCTTGTTTATGACATGCGTATGTTCTACATATATATTGATAGCGCCGGAAGGTTTTAGCCTTTCGCCTGCTATATCTTACTGGGGAGGTGTGGCATGTGTGATAGTTGCTGCTGTTTGGTTTGTAGCATGGTATAGGAAATCTGTTAAACATTAAAATAAAGACAATATGTTGATGACGACAACCAATAATGTGGAAGGCAAACGTATTCTGCATTATTATGGAATAGTCTCAGGTGAGACTATAATAGGTGCAAATATGTTTAGAGACTTGTTTGCAAGTATTCGTGATATCGTTGGCGGACGCGCCGGGTCTTACGAGGAGGTTTTACGCAAGGCTAAAGATAGTGCAATGAAAGAAATGTGTGATGAGGCTATGCGTCTTGGAGCAAATGCTGTCATAGGTATAGACCTTGATTTTGAAACAGTAGGGGGCAACGGAAGTATGCTTATGGTTACAGCTTCCGGTACTGCAGTTTATTTGGAATAAAATTTTATAGGGTAAAAATGAAAAAAAGTTTAGTCGTATTAGCCTTTATGGCTTTACCGGGGTTGATAGTAGCCCAAAAGAAAGGTTTTGATTATAAGTTTTACGGTCAGGTACGTACAGACCTGTTCTATAATTCAAGAGCAAACTCTGAAACAGTTGACGGATTGTTCTATATGTATCCAAAGAATATTTCTCCTGATGCTGATGGAAAGGACCTTAACAGTTTTGCAAACGGTGGATTTTATACGTTGTATTCACGTCTTGGAGTAGATGTGAATGGTCCTGAGCTGATGGGAAAAATAAAGACTTCTGCAAAACTGGAAGTGGATTTCCGTGGTTCTGGTACTACTTTTTCATTGTTCCGAATGCGCCATGTTTATTTTAATCTAGATTGGGGCAAATCGGCTTTGCTGGTCGGACAGACTTGGCATCCTTTGTATGGCGATGTAGCTCCGGATATTCTGAACCTTAATATGGGGGCCCCTTACCAACCATTCAGCCGTGCTCCGCAGATTAGATACAGATTTACTACTCGTGGAATGGTACTTACAGCTTCTGCCATATGGCAGTCACAATATTTGTCTGTCGGTCCTGCAAATAATGCTCCTGGAGCTACGGATACACAAAAAAGTCAGAATTTCATAAAGAACAGTTGCGTGCCTGAATTTTATTTTGGGGCTGACTACAGGACTTTGGGAATGATTCTTGGTGCCGGTGTACATGTTTCGTCAATGACTCCACGTACACAGTCTGAAACCGGAGGTGCTATATATAAGGTGAACGAACGTATTACGGGTGTTTCAGGTGAAGTTCACGTGAAATATGTGAAAGAGAAATTCTCATTGGCTGCAAAGACTTTACTAAGTAACAACCTTACTCAGACAAGTACAGTAGGAGGATATGGAGTTACATCTGTAGATCCGCGTACAGGAGAACAGGAATATTCACCGTTGCGTATATCACATTCATGGGTAAATATGGTTTACGGAAGCAAGTTGCGCTTCGGAGTCTTTGCCGGTTATCTGAAAAATCTTGGAGCAAAAGATGAAGTGTCAAGTCTTATTGGAACAGGAACTAATCTTGACCAATTGTCAACGGCTACTGCAGAACTTACTTATAATATTCCAAACTGGAAGTTCGGCGCTGAATATTCATGGACTGGAGCATGGTATGGCGATAACGATGCAAAAGGTAAAGTAGTTGACACTCATCTGGTAAAGAATAACCGTATAGTATTTACTGCGATGTTCCAGTTCTGATAATATAGGATTATTATTAACTAACTAAATAATATTATGAAAGCCAAAGTTTTTTTTCTGTTTGCATCTTTGTTCGTCGCTTCAGCGGCTTCTATGGCAAGCCCTTTTGCCAGATATAAAGATATGTTGAAGGCCGACAAATATGCAAACTTTTCTTCAGTCATATTGTTAGACAGTACGAATGTGTCTGTACGGCCTACGGGGCAGGGAGCTTTTTCTGTAGTAAAGGCCATTAAGGTGCAGGATATGAAAGGAGTAATGCTTAACCGTGTTCTTAAGTATGACTACGACCCTCTCACTGCGGCAGCAAAATTTAAACAGGTAAGGATTTATCACGAAGACGGTACTTACACTGAGGTTGACGTAAACAAAACTTGTGATTATGCTGCTCCGGCACGAATGATTTACTGGGGGGCACGTCAGATAATGCTTCAGCTTGACAATCTTATACCGGGTGACATTATATATTATGAGATAGACAAGAAAGGTTTTACATACGCACTTTTGGGAGCCGGTGATGAAGACGATTCACGTTTCATTCCACCTATGCGTGGCCAGTTTTATGATATTGTTCCTTTCTGGGTTTCCGAACCGACAATAAGAAAAGTATATAGAGTGGGAATGCCTATGGAAAAAGAACTTCAGTTTCAGTTCTATCAGGGCGAATGTTCCTCATCAATGCGTTATGAAGATGACAGGAAGGTATATAC
>JAHLFB010000018.1 GCA_018884025.1 Candidatus Phocaeicola faecipullorum | reverse complement strand
GAACTATAATCACCATTTTACTATTGAAAGAAGGAGCGGGTGACTAGTGGGACTCGAACCCACGACATTCAGAACCACAATCTGACGCTCTAACCAACTGAACTATAGTCACCATATGTTGGCTTTCCTTTCAAAAGCGTTGCAAAGGTACGCATTATTTCCGGTTTTGCAAACTTTTCTTCCGTTTTTTTCAAAAATGTCCGTTTTTGTTCAATTTATCCCGTTACTCAATACAGTTTCAGCATCATTTAAGTACCTTTTCATCCGTAATTTCTCGGCATCATTAAGATATTCACCACCAATTTGCTCAGGATAAAGTATAAAATCCTGCTTTCCACTTAAAGCCGGTCTTGACGTCCAGACAAAAGAATAATCATATGAAAGCAGACGAGTAATACCATCAACTTTTTTAAAAACGAGCTTTACAGCCAACCCGCCATCAGTATGGCGGGCACTCATATTTGAAATATAATTTCCCAGAGAATATGCAATAAAATGTTTCTGAGGCGCAAGTGTATCACCAATAATTTCAACAGGCTGTATAACATGAGGGTGCGAACCTATTACGTGATCAACTCCCATATTAATCATCCATCTGGCAAGTTCAATTTCATTTTTAGAAGGCTTGGTCTGATACTCATTTCCCCAATGCATGAAAGCTATTATTATATCAGGTTTCATAAGACGTGCCTTCATTATATCATTCTCTAGCTGTTTTCTGTCTATATAATTAACTATCCGAGGGTGAGTAACGGAGATACCGTTAGTTCCATAAGTAGCGTTCAGAAAAACCACCTTAAAACCTTTACTCTCTACCAGTAAAGGGTAATTATTTATCCTATCATCCTTATCTATATATGTACCTGCATGCTTTAACCTGAGAGAGTCAAGCATTCCAATAGTACGGACCAGTCCATTGCTTCCTCTGTCGAGACAATGATTATTGGCAGTCATCAACACATCAAAACCGGCATCACGTATAGCATACAGATATTCATCAGGCGCACTGAAAGCCGGATATCCTCTATAAGGAGTTCCACCTAGAGTAACCTCAAGATTTCCAACTGCAATATCAGCTGCCCGAATATATTGTTTTACATAAGAAAAACATTTACTATAATCAAAACTCCCGTCAGAACGTTTTGCCGATTTTATCTGCGCTTCATGTTGCATCAGATCTCCCGCAAAATAAATGGTAAGAGTATCTGCCGAAACTGCATAAACAGTTGTTGCCGACAGTAATAAAACAGTCGGCAACAACAATAAAGTATATATTTTACCTATACACATATATATTACAATATATTCTCCTGATTTCTTTCTATTTCTGTCAATATACAGAAGTTAAAGATATTAATTACAATTGGATATGAATTCCAAGCATTACAAAACTTAAATTATTTATATATAGCTTTTTTACCTGCCAAAAGTGTATTTTTCATCAACGAAACAATTGTCATAGGTCCTACACCCCCAGGAACCGGAGTAATATATGAACATTTTGGAGCGACCTCGTCAAACTTGACGTCTCCTGTCAATTTGAAACCAGACTTCCTGCTTGCGTCCGGCACACGGGTCGTACCAACATCAATAACAACAGCTCCTTCCTTCACCATTCCTGCTGTTACAAATTCAGGCTGTCCCAAAGCTGCTATGATAATATCCGCTTCACGGCATTCTTCTACAAGGTTCTTGCTTCTGCTGTGACAAACCGTAACTGTAGCATCACCCGGATATGCTTTTTGCATCATCAACATAGCCATAGGTTTTCCTACAATATTGCTTCTACCCAGAACCACACATTTCTTTCCGCTTGTCTCTATATTATACCTTTTAAGAAGTTCTAAAATACCATTAGGAGTAGCTGAGACATAACATGGCAAACCTATCGACATACGGCCGACATTAATAGGATGGAATCCATCAACATCTTTTCTGTAATCAATGGCTTCAATAACCTTCTGTTCAGAAATATGTTTAGGCAAAGGCAACTGAACAATAAAACCATCCACATCTTCATCCGCATTGAGTTCTCTAACTTTTGCAAGCAACTCATCTTCCGTAACATCCGATTCAAATCTTATCAACGTTGATTTGAAACCGCAAACTTCGCAAGCCTTCACTTTATTAGCTACATAAGTTTCGCTGCCTCCATCATGCCCTACAAGTATGGCAGCCAAATGTGGACGCTTTCCACCGGAAGCAACTATCTGAGCCACTTCCTGAGCTATTTCCTGTTTTACCTGTTCAGATATAGCCTTACCGTCAATCAATATCATAAGCCCTAAATTTAATAATTACATAAAATAAAAATTGTTTTGAAGCATTTCAACTCCGCTTATTATGACAAAGATATGAAAAAAAGTCAGAATATCAGATGAAATAGTATATTTTACTGTTTTTAGTCAATAAAAAATAAAATCTTAAAGGCTACAGCGAAGTAATAGACAAAATGTATTAACTTTGCACCCGTATGTTTACGTTTAATAAAATGAATATTATATATAGGCTACTCTTTATTTTATGTTCTTGTTTAATAGCGCAATACGTAACAGGAAAGACTAACGATGACAAGTTCGTAGTAGTTATCGACCCTGGACACGGAGGTAACGACCCTGGAGCTATTGGAAGAAAAGGAAAAGAAAAGAACATAAATCTTAACGTCGCCATCAAACTTGGTAAACTTATAGAGAACAACTGTAAAGATACTAAAGTGGTATATACAAGACGCAGCGATATATTCGTTCCTTTACACAAAAGAGCTGAAATTGCGAACAATGCAAAGGCAAACCTCTTTATTTCAATACATACCAATGCGGTAGCTCAAAGAAACGCCAACGTCAGAGGAACAGAGACATATACTTTAGGATTGCATAGAACAGAAGAAAATCTGGAGGTAGCAAAGAAAGAAAACTCGGTTATACTTATAGAGGACAATTATAAACAAAGATATGCAGGATTTAATCCGAATTCGTCTGAAAGTTATATAATCTTTGAATTCATGCAAGACAAAAACATGGCACAAAGCGTTAACTTTGCGACACTGGTACAAAAACAATTTAAAAACTATAACAGAATAGACAAAGGAGTACATCAGGCAGGATTTCTTGTTTTAAGGGAAACATCAATGCCAAGCGTACTTATAGAACTCGGATATATTTCAAACTACTCGGAAGAATCGTACCTTCTGTCAGACAAAGGAACATCAGATTTATCAAGCGCAATATATAATGCTTTTATAAACTATAAAAACAATGCGCCCAAAAACATAACAAATAAAGTACAAACACAACAAAAGAGCAGTGACAATATAATCAACGAAAAAGAAACCACTGAAAAGAAATCTGATCTTGTATTCAAAATACAGATTTTAACATCTGACAGGGTTCTATCCCAAAACAACAAACAGTTCAAAGGACTTAAACCTGTTGATTATTATAAGGAAAACGGACTCATAAAATACACATACGCAGAGGATAGCGATTACAATAATATTTTGAGGATAAAACGACGAATCGTTGACCACAAATTCAAAGACGCTTTTGTAATCGCATTCAAAGATGGAAAGAAAATGAATATAAACCAAGCTATCAAAGAATTCAAGAATAGAAAATAAACTTATTAATATAGACAACAATTATGAAAAAAGAATTTAAAATAGGAATTGCAGCCATTGTAGCATTGATTATCCTTTTTATTGGCATCAACTACCTTAAAGGTATAAACATGTTCAAATCAGAAAGTTATTATCATGTTGACTATACAGAAGTCAACGGACTGGCTCTTTCCAGCCCTGTTTATGCAAACGGTTTCAAGGTAGGTTTAGTAAGGGACATACAGTACAATTTCAATAAGCCAGGCCACATAACCGTTGGAATTGATATGGATGATAACATAAAAATACCTGTTGGAAGTAAGGCAGAATTGGTAACAGAAATGCTTGGTACTGTAAAAATGAACCTGATAATGAACTATGGAGAAAATCAAACTATTGCTCCTGGAGATACCATAGAAGGATATGCCAACAACGGGATAATGGCAAAAGCAGAAAAGGACTTACTGCCACAAATGGAAAAGATGATGCCTAAACTGGATTCAATTTTATCATCACTAAACAAAATACTGGCAGATCCGGCAATTGGAAATACACTGAAGAATGCTGAACAGATTACAGCTTCATTAAACCAGACAAGCAACCATTTACAGCGTCTAATGAGTAACGATATTCCAAAACTAACAGGAAATGTAACTGCCATAACAGAAGATTTAAAAGTCATAAGCGGAAATCTGAAAGGTATCGATTATGCCGCAACATTTAATAAGATTGATGAAACTCTGAAAAATGTATATGCTCTTACTGACAAGCTCAATAAAAAAGACAATACTATCGGCTTGTTGCTTAACGATCCTGAACTTTACAACAACCTGAACGCGACATCTGAAAATGCTGCTTCATTATTAAAAGACTTGCAGGAAAATCCTAAAAGATATGTACACTTCTCATTATTCGGCAGAAAGAGCAAATAAAAGCTATATAGAAAAAGTCTAAATAACATCTTTTCTAAATAAGCATTTTAAAGAAGTGTTTTTACATTGATATTCAATATATTATATTTTATACAAAATAAGTTATCAACAGGCTATAGCAATAAACAATCATCTTATTTTCAAGATATTACAAACTTATAACAATATAGATTATTGCTTTTTGCTATAGCTTTGTATCGCACTGAATATCAAACAGATACAATAAAAAGCAAAAAAGCAAGAAAAATTCAATTTGTTTTTCTGAAAATTCATCACGAAATTTGCAGCGTAGATAATAAGCCATTAAAGAAACATAGATTATAAATAAAAAATATGATTGAAGGGAATCAGGCTATTGCGTTATGGAACAAGTGTCTTATGTTCATTAGAGACAACGTAAACGCAACTGCTTATAAAACATGGTTCGAGCCTATTGTTCCATTAAAATATGACAATAAGGCATTAACTATAGGGGTACCAAGTCCTTTCTTCTATGAATATTTGGAAGAAAAGTACGTCGGATTGCTCCGTGCAGCCATATATAAAGAAATAGGCGAAGGCACGGAACTGATGTATTCTATACTAACAGACAAGACTAATCAAATATCTGTTAATGTAGAAGGGGGAAAACGTTCACAGGCAGTCCAGCAACAAGGAAACATACAAAATGCCAATAAAACCCCAAATCCATTACAAGCACAGGTAGTTCAAGATTTAGACCCACATCTGAATCCTAATTATAATTTTGACAACTTTATTAAAGGTACGAGTAATGAGTTTTCAAGGACAGTAGCTGAAACTGTAGCCATGAACCCTGCACGTACTTTCAACCCATTGTTTATTTATGGACCATCAGGAGTCGGCAAGACACATCTTGTCAACGCAATTGGTACACGCATAAAAGAACTATATCCTGAGAAACGTGTTTTATATGTATCCGCACATTTGTTCCAGGTGCAATACACAGATTCCGTAAGAACCAATCACTTTAATGATTTCATAACGTTCTATCAGACAATAGACGTACTCATCATCGATGATATACAGGAATTTGCAGGTGTTACAAAAACACAGAACACCTTCTTCCATATATTCAACCATTTACATCAGAATGGCAAGCAGCTTATATTGACTTCAGACCGCGCACCTGTTATGTTGCAAGGAATGGAAGACCGATTGCTGACACGTTTTAAATGGGGACTGGTAGCAGAATTGGAAAAGCCTGATACTGAACTTCGTAAAAATATCTTGAGAAATAAGATACGTAAAGACGGATTGACCATTTCAGAATCTGTTATCAGCTATATCGCTGAAAATGTAAATGAAAGTGTACGTGAACTTGAAGGTATAGTTAACTCACTTTTGGCACAATCAATACTTTTCAAACGCGATATAGACATAGATTTAACACAAAGAATTGTAAGAAAAGCTGTCAAGTGTGCCGAAGTAAAACCTGTAACTGTAGAAGACATTATAGAAAAGGTATGCAACTACTATAAGGTTGATACTTCAACTATACATACAAAAACAAGAAAAAGAGAAGTTGTACAAGTAAGACAGGTAGCCATGTATCTTGCAAAAAAACACACAGATACATCTTCATCAAAGATTGGACAGCTTATCGGTAAAAAAGACCATGCTACCGTATTACACGCTTGCAAGATAGTGAAAGATCAGGTAGATGTTGACAAAGCGTTCAAGAGTGAGATAGACGAAATTGAAGCTACATTAAGAGTTAGATAATTGAGCACCAATAAAAAAACAGGGAGGAAACATTTCCTCCCTGTTTTTTTATTGGTATATCTATAAGTTTTCAAAACACATATTGTAACAAAGCCAACACAAAAATCGGCTTAAGAACTGCATCATAAAGGTATTGTTCTTTTATCCAAGTACATTTCCCAAATACAGGAACAACATACTAACAAGCACCAAAAGTAAATCAACGGCTTTACTCTTAAGATTCTTCTCGCGAAAGACCATCGCACCAAACAAGAAGGATACAACAACACTACTCCTCCTAACCATTGATACAATTGAAATCATTGAATCTTCCATTGACAGAGCATAGAAGTAAACAAAATCGGCTGCAGACAGGAATATAGATATTAGAATTATGCACCAGTCCCAACGGAAAGGAGTACCGTGTTTTCGTCTCGGCCACCACAAGAACAGTATCACACCTCCCATAAGGAATAACTGATAAATATTATACCATGCCTGAACAATCATATTATTGAACTGTCCCATGAGATACTTGTCATACAAGCCACTTACAGCACCTAAGACAGCCGCCAACACAACGAACCATACCCAACGGTCGTGCTTAAAGTCTATACCTTCCTTCTTTCCGGAACGACTAAGCAAGAAAAAAGAAACTATTGCAAGTAATACTCCTATCCACTGATACATATTCAGACGTTCGCCGAAGATAAGAAGCGCACCTACAAGCGTCATCACCGGACGGGTGGCATTGATTGGACCAACTATTGTAAGCGGAAGATGTTTCATTCCGAAATAGCCGAACACCCACGAACCGAGAACAATGAACGACTTCAGGATAATGAATTTATGTACCTCCCAGCCTGCATCGGGAACATAGAACAAAGAGCCGTCGAGCACTTCAGGACTGAAATGCGAAATCAGTATAAACGGAATAAAGATAAGACTTGAAAACAGAGTATTCAGTCCGAGCACAGGAAGAACAGCATTGTTCGCCAACGATTTCTTTTTGAATACATCATAAAAGCCCAGCAACGCTGCCGAGCAGAACGCTAAAAGTAACCACATATTGAGTTTTTGAGTTTGTAAGTTTTTAAGTTTTTGAGTTTATAAGTTCGTTCTGTGCAATGAACGGTTTCTGAACACGTAGTGAACGAGTTCTGAACGTAAAAAGAACAGCAAAAGTTCTACAGGAACAAATCCTCAGGATAGCCTATATCTACTAGAAACAGAGCATGAGCCGGTACGGAAGTTCCCGCACTGCAACGGTTCTTGTCCTCTATAACCTTACGGAAGCCTTCTACAGTCAGTTTTCCACGCCCGACTTCCACCAATGTACCAACCACCGCACGAACCATATTGCGCAAAAATCTGTCAGCCTGAATAGTAAACACCCATTCGTCTTCTCCGCACTGAGTCCACTCGGCATGCATTATCTTGCAGTTATTGGTTTTCACATCCGTATGCAGCTTGCTGAAGCTTGTGAAATCAATATAGTCAAAAAGAACGGCAGCTGCCTCGTTCATCTTCTCAATGTCGAGTTTCTGGAATAACCTCCAGGAATAATGACGTGCAAACGGGTCCTTGCGAGTAGTGATATAGTATTTGTAAGTGCGGTATGTGGCATCGAAACGTGCATGAGCATCTTCCCGCACTCGCTTCACACTATATACAGATATGTCCTGAGGGAGCAGACGGTTCAACTTGTCTGCCACCAACGCACAGTCCAGTTCACGGTCGATATCAAAATGTGCGACCATTAATCTGGCATGCACACCAGCATCTGTGCGTCCGGCTCCAACCACTTCAATGCTTTCATCTCTGAGGAATGTAGCCAAAGCCTTGTTCAGAGTCTCCTGCACGCTGTCGCCATTGGGCTGGATCTGCCATCCGTGATAGTTCGTGCCATCATAGGCTAAGTAAATGAAATATCTGTTCATCGGCTATTTTCTTGCTGTTATATGGAAACATCCCTGTTTCAGTTCATACTTGACATAACACCTTTCTTCCTTCTTCAAATCGCGGAGCACCTCCGAGAGCACCATCTTGAGAGTATCAGCACGCACATCCTGCATAGGTCGTCCGTCAGGGTCCTCTACTTTGGTAAATCTCTTCCAGCTTATATCGAACGTTGTTCCATAGAAATGGCACGAGTTCATCGATGCGTTGCCGTTTGTACGTCTGAGGCGTTCTACATCTTCTTTAGTACGGGTTACAGATGTTACAATAATCTTATTCGGATTCAGTCCCTTGCTTTCAAGCGAATCAAGGAAATTTTCACCTATTGTCTCAAGCAATGCGCTGGCCGTAGGGACAAGATAAGGAATAGAATGCGTAAGCGAGTCCATGTCATAATATTCACAAGGCCCTATTTCCACCAGTTTCTTTTTAAGGCTCTCCGCCTCCTCACGCGACGCCACAGGAGATATACCTATAGCCTTTGCCGATTTAAGCTGAACGGCATTCAAGTCGCCAAACGAACGTTTATAACTCACCACACCCTTTATATTGCGTGGATTATTCATCTTCATACTCTTGTCTCCGCACGACGAAAGAGCCACCACAACTATGGCCAATGCGCAGAAAGCCCCAAATAAATTCTTCATTCTGTCATATTTATATTTCGGGCGCAAAATTAGCAATAAAGCATGACATACAGAACACACCGAAGACTAATTATTTCAATCATACTTCTATTACCAAAAGTTATAAGCAATAAAATAAGGTGAAAACCAACATATTGACAAATCCACTATCTTTGCAGCCGAAAACAAGAAACTATAAACAAAAACGAAAAACGATATGTTTACAAAAGAAAATCGCGCCAATACCATCCACGGTATTTTGCTCATCGCACTATTCTCATTCGCTGCATTCTACATTGCAGAAATCCCGTTCGTAAAAAGTCTGTCATTCAGTCCGCTGATTGTAGGTATCATCCTTGGTATGCTCTACGCCAACAGTCTGAGAAACAAACTCCCTGAAACATGGGTACCGGGAATCAAGTTCTGTACAAAACAGATACTTCGTGCAGGTATCGTGCTCTACGGTTTCCGCCTTACACTTACGCAAGTGGCTGCCGTGGGAATACCGGCAGTGGTAATAGACACTATAATAGTGGCAGGAACAATCTTCCTCGGCATATGGTTAGGCAAACTGCTTAAAATGGATGCCGATACATCCCTGATGACAGCTACAGGTAGCGCCATCTGCGGTGCCGCAGCGGTACTTGGAGCCGAACCGGTGGTGAAATGCGAAGGTCATAAAACAGCAATCGCGGTATCTACAGTAGTTATCTTCGGAACAATATCAATGTTCCTCTACCCTATCATGTACCGTTCGGGAATGCTTGATGCACTGGGAGATACAGGCGTGGCAATCTACACAGGAAGTACACTTCACGAGGTGGCACACGTGGCAGGAGCCGGAAACGCCATGGACCCTACAGACGCACTCGGCATAGCAGGTACAGCCACTATCACTAAAATGATTCGCGTGATGATGCTTGCACCGGTACTCGTGATAATGGGTATCGCTCTTTCAGGACGCAAGAGCAAAGACGCAAGCGGAAAGGCCCAGAAAAGCAAAATCACTATTCCTTGGTTCGCATTCGGCTTCATCGGAATAATCTGCCTGAACTCACTTCTGCAATACCTTCTGGGAGTGGACAGTGTAAAGGAAATTCCTCTGAACGGAGCTATAGAATATATCGACACATTCATGCTAACCATGGCTATGACAGCACTTGGAACTGACACAAGCATAGACAAGTTAAAACAGGCAGGTGCAAAACCATTCGTCCTTGCAGGACTGCTTTACATATGGCTTGTTGGCGGCGGATATCTGATTACCAAATATCTTGTTCCAATGTTGGGATAATACGATATTAAGAACATAATCACAACATCCCTCTTTCGACAGAGAACACAGTTCATACTATTCTGCCGCAAGAGGGATTTTTATATATTCTTTTCCCAAACATTTTCTGAGGCGTTTGCAAACATTTTCAGAAACGAACCGTTATAGAAACCGTTACACGTTCGTGTAACGCGTGTAACACGAACGTGAAACGAGCGTAACACATACGTGTAACGGGCGCAACACGAACGTGTAACGCTATCTGTGTAGTGGCATTTGCAAACAGATTCCGAATTAAAAGGAATTTAAAGTCCGAAAACTTTGTATTTCATTCAGTTTGCATTATATTTGTCCTATTAACAACATAAACCCATAAAACTATGTTTACAATTCAAGCTAATCCTTCAGGCACAAGAAGTCTGAACATATCGGAAGAAAATCTTAAGACAATAGAAAAATATTCTCTGTTCCAGCAACTTATTGACAGCAACGGTATAGTTGACGAAAGCGTATTGGAAAAACTTAAACTAAACATCCGTTCACTTATAGGCTCGTCTGAAAACGACTGTAAGGATCTGCTCGACCTATGCCTGAATGTGATTTATCATGACAATATGAAAGCTTTCGGCCTGCATCAGCTCATCATGCTGTACATCAACTGGGAGAGAGAAAAAGGTAATATCGAAGAAACAGAAGAATAAATCTTGAAAGAACATAATCTAACGGACTGGTTGCCAACAACCAAGAAAGAAGTAGAGCTAAGAGGATGGGATGAACTCGATGTCATTCTGTTCAGTGGTGACGCATACGTTGACCATCCGTCATTCGGAGCTGCCGTGATAGGAAGAATGCTTGAAGCTCAAGGACTTAAAGTTGCTATCGTGCCACAGCCGAACTGGCGTGACGACCTTCGTGACTTCAAGAAACTGGGAAAGCCAAGACTCTTCTTCGGAATATCTGCCGGATGTATGGACAGTATGGTGAACAAATATACTGCCAACAAGCGTTTGCGAAGCGAAGACGCATATACTCCAGACGGACGGCATGACATGCGCCCGGAATATCCTACTATAGTATATTCACAGATATTGAAGAAACTATATCCCGATGTTCCAGTCATCATAGGCGGAATAGAGGCCTCACTGCGCCGTCTTACCCACTACGATTACTGGCAGGACAAGGTCAGACAGTCCATTCTGATTGACTCCGGAGCAGACCTGCTGATTTACGGTATGGGAGAAAAGCCTATCACTGACTTGTGCAAACACATGTCTGAAAATCCAACCATACCGACAGATATTCTTCAGACTGCGTATGTATGCAAAAAGGAAGAATTCAAGCCCGAAGAAAATGATTTAAGGCTTTACTCCCATGAGGAATGCCTGAAAGACAAGAAGAAACAGGCTGAAAACTTCAGACATATAGAAGAAGAATCGAACAAATATGCAGCACAGAGGATTATCCAGGAGTCGGGCAAGAAAGTGATAGTGGTAAATCCGCCTTATCCGCCAATGACTCAGGGCGAGCTGGATATGTCGTTCGACCTTCCATATACACGCCTTCCGCATCCGAAATACAAGAACAAGCGTATTCCGGCATACGATATGATAAAATTCTCCGTCAATCTCCACAGAGGATGTTTCGGAGGATGCGCATTCTGCACCATATCAGCCCACCAGGGAAAATTCATCGTAAGCCGAAGCAAGGAAAGTATCTTGAAGGAGGTGAAAGCTATAACAGAAATGCCTGATTTCAAGGGTTATCTGAGCGACCTTGGAGGCCCGTCTGCCAACATGTATGCCATGAGGGGAAAAGACGAAAGTATGTGCCGCCGGTGCAAACGTCCTTCGTGCATCCATCCCAAAGTATGTCCTAATCTGAATACAGACCACAGACCACTATTGGACATATATCATGCCGTTGATGCACTTCCAGGAATCAAAAAGAGCTTTATTGGCAGCGGTGTGCGATATGACCTGCTTCTGCACGAAAGCAAAGACCAGGCTGTAAACAAAAGCACTCAGGAATACACCCGCGAGCTGATAATTAAACACGTGAGCGGACGACTGAAGGTAGCACCTGAGCACACAAGCGACAAAGTGCTTTACGTCATGCGCAAACCTCCGTTTGAGCAGTTTGAAAGATTCAAGAAGATATTCGACCGCATAAATACGGAGCATAACCTGCGCCAACAGATTATACCATACTTCATAAGCAGTCACCCCGGATGTACGGCCGAGGATATGGCAGAACTGGCAGTTATAACCAAAAGGCTTGACTTCCATCTGGAACAGGTTCAGGACTTCACTCCTACTCCTATGACTGTCGCTACAGAAGCCTGGTACACAGGTTATCATCCTTATACCCTTGAACCTATTTTCTCTGCAAAAACTCAGAAAGAGAAACTTGCGCAACGCATGTTCTTCTTCTGGTACAAGCCTGAGGAAAGAAAAAATATTATCAATGAACTGAGGCGTATGGGAAGGAATGACCTTATAGACAAACTTTACAAGAAGAGATAAAAAAACGAGTGAAACAAACGATACTTATTTTTGTTTCACTCGTTTTATATTATTCAGCCTTCAACTCCACTACTTCACGTACAAGATACGTTCCATCATATTCAGCTGCAAAGCCATCGTCCCACTTTCCGTTATATTCAAGTCTTAATGTAGCTTTTACCGGCTTGTCGTTTTTCTGACCTTTAGTTATCTTGTCATACTTTTCAAGCAACTGGCCGGTCTTGTCAACAATCCAGAATTCCCTGTCGCTACCGGAAGGAGTAAACGCTCTCACTTCATGCCCTATTCTCAATTCGCCTTCCATGGTATAAAGCATGTCCATAGAGGTTGAATCCGTTTCAGTTTCACACAGTTCGATACTGTTTTCTTCAAACAGCGGTGCATCCTGACCAATTTCCATAAAAACAGCCTTGTCCGGAGCATTATCGTATATCTCAAAATATCTCATTCCGCTATTACCCGTTCCCCAACCATTGCATGTACTCGGAACAGGTTCCTGCTTCTTCAAACTGTCTATCATCTCAGCATAATCACCGTCAGGGAGCATTACATACCTGTGTACTCCACTTCTGCCGGACGCAGTTTCTTCAAATCTGCATGTCTGACTTTTATCCCAGTCAGCGGAACTTGAGAGTATATCTTTAACGTCATCTATACTTTTATTCTTCAACTGGAATATCCTGATTAAAGCGTGAGGAGCAACATCACCGTTTCTCACCATTACCACACCTGGAAGCAACGGATCGATCAACAGCCTTATATCGTCATTACTTTGAGCCATCAGTTTCAAACCGGCTCCGGAAATTTCTTTCCATTCAAATCCTTCGTATGCTTGTCTTAAAGGACTTTTCTTCATTACATCTCCATTGCAGCGTGCGTAAGTAGCAATTCTGTCTCTATCTTTCAATACCAAAGTATCATTTTTCAAACTTATAATATCGAATGTATCGGCAAATAATATTGTCTGCCCGTTACCAATACTTTCACCATTCAGAATAAGTTTGTTCCCATGCTTTTCCCATCCATGATATTTCAAGGTTTCCATTCCTATAGACTCCGCCACACCATTATCTTTAATACAAACACCTTGCACATAAGGCATATCCGGAGGTAAAACTTCAATCCAGTTTCCTTTTAAGTCACGTTCGCCTGTTGTACAGGAACAAATTACCAATGGTAATAACAAAACAAACTGTTTCATATTTAAATTTATCTGGTTAATACAATAGCAAATATAGACAAAGATATCATGAAACCAATATTATAACTCATATTTTGAAATAATGACTTTCAGAAAAAATATATAGAAATGAAACTTTAATTTTTTTCACTATATACAAAGAAAAACTCATTTTTTTTCCAGTTCTTTCATTATCTCATTTATTGCCGTATTCAGCTGTGGATCTCTGCCCAAGAGCCTGTCCTCAAAGGTATTTCTTACATAAATATCCGGAACTACACCAGTCTTTTCCAAATCATCACCACTCAAAGAATAACATCCCCACGCAGGCATACGTGATGTTGAACCGTCCATAAACCTCACACCGGATGTAAATATAATCCACCGGTATGTTTCTGTACCAACAAGTTTGGCTATACCCAGTTGTTTTATACCATTAGATGTAACCTCCGCATCACTAAGACTTCTCTCATTAATCAGAACTACGATAGGCTTGTCCGAAGGTGTTACGTTAGGATGAGGGTTCTGCGTAAAATCTCTGTAGCTCCAGTTGAAATAAGACTGCTGCCTCAAAACATCTATAACCTCTTTATGTACGTTTCCACCGTTATTATATCTCAAATCAAGTATCAGCGCATCTTTATTCACAAGATCTGTATGAATACCTCTGAGGAAAGATCTAAGTGATGCATCACCCATATCTCTCATGTGAATATATGACACTCTGCCTTTTGTCATTTTTTCTACCTTATCACTGCAACTATCCTCCCATTCGGTATATAACATATCCTTTAGCTGACTATACGTTATAGTATGAAGTTTTACCGTAAATTCATTTCCAGCACGCATAAAAGACAAACTTATCTCAGACGGTTTTGTGGCAAAAGAGAAATATTCTTCACGGTTTCTGCTTTCTTCTATCCTTTCTCCATCAACGGCAACCAGCCTGTCTCCAGGTCTGATATCAATATCTACACAGTTAGCCGGCGAATCTGTCAATATTCTGTTTATCAGATACGGCTGAACATTATCCCACACAATTCCTGTTTCGGCTGTATAAGAAGATGTCTGAGGTTTCTGTTCCTCGTTTCCATTCGATACAAATCCTAAATGAGAAGAATTCAGTTCGCCAAGCATATCATTAAACAATGTCCTGAAATGAGAACGTTCTTTTATATAAGGTAAAAACGAAGCATAATAATCTCTTTTACCTTTCCAGTCAACTCCGTGGAAATTGACATCATAAAAATTCTGTTCCATTACAGCCCATCCCTCATAGAATATCTGTCTATATTCGTCATAAAGATTTTTTTCAACATCCTTTTCTATTTCAGTTTTGTGTGCCTTGTATTGTTTCAAATCGACTGCATAAAGATTTCCTCTATGCAGATAATACAAATCTTTGCCGGAAACCATAAAACGGCCTCCTGCCTTAAGGTCTGCTATGTCTTTTGTTTCAAAATAAGGGTCTGAAATCTTATTCGCCTTCATCTTACCATCCGACGAATATATGAGCCAGCTGTCATTACCTATACGACATGTATAAACACTACGGACATCATCGTCAACCTTTTCCAACCTTCTGAAGACATCGCTGTAATCAACTGTTCCTTTTCCATCTGAAACACTTACCGCACTTTTCTTTTTATCTTTATCCACAAACAGACTGTCATACACATCCGATTCAAAAGGTCTCAAATTATACCTTCTCAGAGGAAGCCTGTACAATGTAGTAGAAACATTTCCTCTCGGGAAGGATGACGCATATAGATTAGCCGTAATATACAAACTCTTTCCATCAGGAGAAAAACACGGTGTTCCCTCAACAGAGGCTGATTTTGTCAAATTTACCACTTCATCGTCTGCAAATGAATAAATATATATATCCGGTTCAAAAAGATTTATAGCCTCGAATGCCAGCAAAGAATCGTCGAAAGAAAAACTAATGTCAAAAGTCCGGAATGACCAAAATTGAGCATCAGCTATCTTTTTCACATTATTTTTTTGGATATCAAGCATCATCACTTTATCGCTGCCGCATATGAAAGCTATCTTATCACGTTTATGGGATATCGTAAACGACTTGATATTTGCATCAACAGAATACACCTCCGATTCCGGAGCGGTTCCATCAGCTTTAATCTTATATATATTAAGGTAGCCTTTATTGGTTCTGGTGTAATAAACAGTATTATTATCAGTCCATACAACTTCTGAAACACGCTCGTCATCCGGTGTCACAAGCTGTTTAAGATATTTGCACTTCACATCAGATATATACAGTTTACCACGTATTGACATAGCAAGTTTCTTACCGTCTGGCGATACATCAATACAATCAGGCTTCTGATTGCTGAAAACACGTTCCGACATAGTCTTATGACCTGCCACATTTATTTCCGGAACTGTTATTTTACCACTTTTAGTGTCAAGACATGTTATCTTATATTCATACAGGAATATTATTTTTGAGCCATCGTAACTTATAGACGGATACTGTACAGACTGTGAAAAAGACGTAAGACGTGATGGCCCATTCTGTTTATCATACTTGAAAATGTTTGACTCTTTATTGTAACTGTCTGACACATAATACATGTTTCCAAGCATATCAGCCATTGGCCATGTATCTTTTCCATAATAATCAGTAAGTACGGAATATTTTTTCATTGAAGGATTCCACGACTTTATATCCGGATTATGATCGCCAATATATCCTTTTCTGGTAGGAAACTTAATGCTCTCATTTGATTCGTTGAAATACATCTCACCTGTAACAGGATTTTCTGTTACGTTTATCATAGTATTGAAATATCCTTCTGCCAGTCTTACAGGCGTACCACCATTTACAGAAACTTTATACGTGGTCTTGATGTTCGCACGGTTACTTTCAAAATATACATATTTCGAATCATGCGACCATCCTGATGGTGTATCGCTACCCTCATGCCATGTAAGTCTTTTGACTTCGCCACCTTCTACAGGAACAATATATACGTCATTATTTCCATTTACATCTGACGAAAACGCTATATATTTCCCATCAGGAGAAACCTTTGGATAACTCTCATACCCTCCCAATGAAACCAGGCGCATGGCTGTACCACCTTCTACACCTACTCTAAAAATATCACCTTCATAAGAAAAATATATTTCACCTGCATTTGGCGAAAGAGAGGGGAAACATGCGAAATGCAATGTCTCCGAAAATAACGAATGCGACATCAAAAACCCCGCAAAAATTAACATGTATTTCATAATTCCATTGTTTTAATATGTATGCAAATCTAATAAAATTATTTCAGTATTCATAATTTACCCTTCTATTATAAACCAAAATGAAACACTAATAAACTTTTTCAATAATTCTATATGCTATATTTTACATATAAAATGTATCATTATAACATTTATACTACTAAAATAAATTATAAATGAAATTATTTTAGACAAAATATTGACCTTTTACAAATATTTACTACTTTTGCAAAAAGACACTTAAAAGAGAGACTTATGAAAGGATTAAAAGAGTTTAAATTCCCAAACAAAAAGAGAAACATATGCCTAGGATTAATAGGATGTTTACTCATTCCGGGAAACATGACTGGAGAAAACAGATCGGAAAACCTTGTTTTATCATCCGTCACACAGCAAGGAATATCCGGAGTAGTAGTTGACACAAACGGGACGCCGCTAATAGGAGTTTCAATCATTATAAAAGGAACATCAAAAGGAGTAACGACCGATATAGACGGGAAATTCAATATAGACGCAGACATAAACAGCACATTGGTTTTCAGCTATGTAGGCATGAAATCCACAAATGTCGTTATAAAGAACAACCGTCCTTTACATATAGTTATGCACGAAGACTCCAAGATGATGGACGAAATTGTAGTTACCGGATACGGAGACTTCAAAAAAGCCACATATACAGGTTCTGCCTCTGTTCTAAACACAGAAAAGCTTGAGTCACTTCCTGTAACGTCAGTAGCACAAATGATAGAATCAAATATGCCAGGAGTCAGTATAGTATCCGGTTCATCATCACAACCTGGTTCTAAATCGACTTTAAGAATACGTGGTATAGCTTCTATGAATGCATCAACAGAACCTCTCTATGTAATAGACGGTGTACCTGTTTCATCAGATGATTTCAGCGCGTTCACCTCTGAAGCAAGTACAGGAGGTATGGGTATTCTGGAAACCATAAACCCTGCCGACGTAGAAAGTATAACTGTACTTAAAGATGCTGCATCTGCATCACTTTACGGTGCCAAAGGTGCTAATGGTGTTATCCTTATAAAAACCAAGAAGGGAAGCCAGGGAAAACTGAAGGTAAATATGCAGGCATCGTTCGGTATTACAGATCTGGCATATAACTACAGACCGCTAATGGGTGGTGAAGAATGGAGAGATCTTCTTTATGAAGGATTGGTTAACTTCAAACTGGTAAATGGAGCTGACCAGCAAACCGCCACATCATATGCGGACTCGGAAATAGACAAGTACGCTGCAAGACCGGCAAACGGATATTCAGACTGGTACAACGCACTGATGAAAAAAGGCTATCAGCAGGACTATAATGTTTCGGTTAGTAGCGGAACTGAGAAATCAAATATAATAGCCAGTGTCGGTTACACTAACCAGACAGGTGTTTCGGTTAACTCAGAAATGGACAGGCTTACAGGCCGCATCGACGCAAACAGCAAATGGAACAACTTTGAATTTGGAGCCAATGCATCATTCTCATGGACAAAAAGCAAACAAACACCGGAAGGATATTATTATGCCAGTGCTCTGTACTCTTCAGTAGTAGAGCTTAATCCAAGTATTCCTATTTACAATGAAGACGGTACTTACCATACAGGATTTCAGGTTAACGGCGGGCTCAATCCTTTATACGAAAATTCAGTAAATGATTATTATACAAATATCGTAAGAAGTATGATGTCCGGAAGAGCCGCATACAATATCATTGAAGGTTTGAAAATATCTACAGTATTTTCTGTTGATTACTCACTCACAAAAGACTTCTATTTCTATTCTCCTGAAGGAACTGATGGAAAATTATACAATGGTAAAGGACTTATGCAGATGACTGACAGGTTGAGATACACTTCACAAAACAATCTTAGCTTCAACAGAACATTTGGTAAACATAACGTGAGCGCAGTTCTTGCATACGAAATAATGAAATACACCTATAATGATTTGTATGGTGAAGTTGAAGGTTACGGACAGTCTCCCAATGGAAGTTTAAGCAATGGTGCAGTTCCGGTAGCAGCATCACAAATGATTCAGCAGGACGCCCTGCTTTCTTATATTGCGAGCGGTAACTACAGTTATGCAGACAAGTATTACTTAGGACTTAGCTTCCGACGCGACGGTTCGTCAAGACTGGCGCCAGAAACACGTTGGGGTAACTTTTGGGCGGTATCAGGCTCATGGAGAGTATCGCAGGAAAAATTCATGAACAGTATAAGCAACATTGTGAACGATTTGAAAATCAGAGCATCGTATGGTGTGAACGGTAATCTTCCAAGCACATATTATGGCTACATGGGAACATATAATACCGGTTCATTCTACAACGGACTTCCGGCTCCATGGGAAGACAACATTGCAAACAATAATCTTTCATGGGAAAAGAACTATTCGCTCAATTTAGGTTTGGATATAAGCTTCCTGAACAGAATATCAATATCAATCGACTGGTACAACAGAATAACCAAAGACCTGCTGATGAACAAACAACTTAACTCAATTAGCGGTTTCGGTTCTGTTATTGACAACATTGGCAAGATGCAGAACAAGGGAGTTGAACTGGAAATAAGAACAAACAACATACAAAAACGTGATTTTTCCTGGAGTACCTCTTTCAATCTGAGCCACAACAAAAACAAAATATTAAAACTGGCAGACCTTTCATGGTACACTGACGGAAGGTATATCAGAAAAGAAGGACTTTCTTACGGAACACTCTATTTAAGAGAATATGCGGGCGTAGATCCTGATAACGGTAAGCCGATGTATTACGACAATGTGGAAGATGAAAACGGAAATCTTTCAAAAAACATTGTTTATGACCCTAATGACGCCAACCCTATTCCACTGGTGGACATTTATCCAAAAGTATCAGGTGGATTGATGAATACATTCAACTATAAATTCATAGACCTGTCCTTCAATCTTTCTTATAGTCTTGGTGGACACTCTTACGACAATGGAATGTACGCCATACAGGATGACGGATATTATTACCAATACAACAAGAGTACAGAATTGAGAAGAAGATGGCAGGAACCAGGAGACATTACAGATGTGCCAAGATTCGTTTACGAACAGGAATATGGCGGATACTGGAATTCATCGAGAGGAATACACAGCACGGACCATCTGAGACTTAAAAACCTTACTTTAGGTATCTCAGCTCCAAAGGAATGGTTGAAAAACATTGGTATCAGTAACCTAAGAATATTCTTCTCTGGTACAAACCTGCTCACATGGGCAGCATACGACCAATACGACCCTGAACTGACTGGTGTGGTATCTTTCTTCACACCTCCATTGAAAACATTCTCTTTCGGGTTAGACATTAAGTTATAACTAAAAACATTTAACAGAATTGATTATGACAAGACATAAATATATTTCAAAACTGGCAGGAGTTTTAGTTCTGTCATTAGGCTTGGGCTCATGCACTGGAAGTTTCCTTGACACTACCCCAAGCAACAAAGTACCTACAGAAAATGCTTTCGATTCATTCAGTTCTACTGAAAATGCAGTTAACGGACTATACGACCTGATGTCGTCATACGGCTATTACGGTGGAACCATGTTCTTTTATGGAGACATGAAAGGAGACGATATACAGAGCTCATACAACAGCGGACGAGACTGTAACAACTGTTATCTGTTCAATCATAGAGCAAACAATCTTGGTGCTGGATATCTGTGGGGAAGGCCATATTATATTATACGTCAGGGATGGAACATAGTAAGTGCAATAGACAACAACAAAATACAAGACGCTACCACTGAAGATCTGGCGTATCTTAAAGGAGAAGCTTTGGCTGTGATTGCATTATGCCACTTTGATCTTACAAGATGTTTTGGATATCCTTATACAAAAGACAACGGTTCTTCATGGGGTGCACCAATAGTAGAAAGAGCAATAGGACTGGATGAAAATCCGGAAAGAAAGACTGTTGCCGAAGACTATAATTTTATCATAAAAACCCTCAACGATGCTATTCCACTCATGACAACAGACAAAATGAATGGAAGGATGAACCAATATGCCGCACGTATGCTTTTGTCAAGAGTGTACCTGTATATGGGAAACGAAGAAGAAGCATATAATGTATCAAGTGAACTGATTGAAGAATTGAAAAAAGGTAACGAATACAGGTTATATACCAACGAAGAATACCTGAAATCATGGAATCTGGATGAAAAGTTCGGAACAGAATCACTGTTTGAAATAGCAAACGCATCGGACGACAATGAAGGAAGAAACTCACTGGCTTATCTTATGCATCCGTATGGCTATGAGGAAATGTTCCTGACAGAAAGCTTCATGGAACTAATGAACAAGGATAAAAACGATGTCAGATATCAACTGATTGGAGAAGTTACCTATAATAAAGCTACAAGATATTGGCTAAAGAAATGGCCGGGTAGTGATGATACAACACCGGCATCGTATAACAACTATGTTGTATTCCGTCTGTCAGAACTTTATCTTATAGCAGCCGAAGCGGCTTTAACGCTCACAGGAGAAAAGAAAGACAAAGGATTGAAATATCTAAACGAAATTGTATCAAGAGGAAATCCTGACAATAGTGTTAATATGGACGAATATACACTGGAAAGAGTCCTTGAAGAAAGAAGAAAAGAACTTGTGGGAGAAGGACACCGTTTCTTTGACGTCTTAAGAAACGGAATGAAAATTACAAGAACAGGAAACCTACATATGGAAAACGCAGTGAAGGAAATAGACTGGAACTACGAAAAATGCGTTCTGCCTATACCAGAAGACCAGTTTGTATTTAATCCTGACATGGAACAAAACCCGGGATATTCAAAATTCTAATAGTACATTAGCTCTAAAAAATAAACGGCAAATCCTTGTTGGATTATGCCGTTTATTTTTTATTATTTCTTCTTTTCCAATTCCTGAAGACTTTCCATCTTCTTAGTCTCAAGGAATTCGTATATACCACAAAGATGTTCTTTAACCTTCTTGTTGCCGAACTCATAAACCTTGGTAACGAGTCCGTCGAGGAAGTCACGGTCGTGGGAAACCACAATCAGAGTTCCGTCAAAATCCATGAGAGCCTGTTTCAGTATATCCTTGGTTTTCATATCAAGGTGGTTGGTAGGCTCGTCGAGAATAAGCAGATTCACAGGTTCAAGCAGAAGTTTAATCATAGCCAAACGGGTACGTTCACCACCTGACAAGACCTTGACTCTCTTCATTGATTCTTCCGGACCACCGAACATAAATGCTCCAAGCAGGTCTCTTATTTTGTTCCTGATTTCTCCTTTAGCCACATCGTCTATAGTCTGGAACACCGTAAGATTCTCGTCAAGAAGTGAAGCCTGGTTCTGTGCGAAGTATCCTATCTGTACGTTATGACCGAGAGTAAGTGTACCTTCGTGGTCTATCTCATTCATTATACATTTCACGAGGGTTGACTTACCTTCACCGTTCTTACCTACGAAAGCCACTTTATCGCCACGTTCTATCGTCAGAGTGGCATTGCGGAACACCACATGATCGCCGTATGTCTTTCCTACTCCATCCATTATCACTGGATAGCTTCCACTGCGTGGTGAAGGCGGGAATTTAAGCCTCAACGCCGAGGTATCTTCTTCGTCAACCTCAATCAACTCAAGTTTCTCAAGCATCTTCACACGGCTCTGCACCTGAAGAGTCTTGCTGTATGTACCCTTGAAACGTTCTATAAAGTCTTTCGTCTCCTGAATCATCTTCTGCTGTTCCTCGTACTGCTTCATCTGCTGTTCGCGACGTTCTTTACGAAGGACAAGATATTGGGAATAATTCACCTTATAGTCGTATATGCGTCCCATTGTGACTTCTATGGTACGTGTAGTGATATTGTCAACAAACTTACGGTCGTGGCTTATAACGATCACAGCCTTTGCACTGTTGATCAGGAACTCTTCAAGCCACTGTATAGACTCGATGTCAAGATGGTTTGTAGGCTCGTCAAGCAACAATACATCCGGATTTTGAAGAAGAAGTTTCGCAAGTTCTATACGCATACGCCATCCACCGCTGAAATCACTCGTCGGACGGTTGAAATCTTCTCTCATAAACCCAAGACCGAGAAGTGCCTTCTCGACGTCTTCCTCAAAATGAGTCATGTCTATGGCATAGAACTTTTCACTCATTGCCGCCACTTTTTCGATAAGCTCCATATAAGAGTCGCTTTCATAGTCTGTCCTTGTGGCCAGTTCATTGTTCATAGCCTCAATTTCTTTCTCCATCTCCTGAAGATGAGCAAAAGCTTGTGAAGCCTCCTCAAACACTGTACGGCCGTCTTCCGTCATCAGATGCTGTGGTAAATATGCCACTACACAATCTTTTGGAGCTGTAACTTTTCCACGTGTAGGTTGTCTTACTCCAGCTAAAATCTTTAACAGAGTTGACTTTCCGGCTCCGTTCTTTCCCATCAGAGCTATACGGTCTTTTTCGTTTATCTGAAAACTAATGTCGCTAAACAAGGTGGTACCGCCAAATTCGACGGTCAATCCATCTACTGAAATCATATGTTATAAGTTTTTAGTTTGTGAGTTTATAAGTTTTTGAGTTGAACTGTAATTACAAAACAAATTGGCAAGCAGACGAAGATATTGTTCCTTATCCACTTGCCAACTACCAATCATTTCATATAAAAAAACTATTAAGCCATCAGCAATATCAATAACTGTGCCGTAAGGATACGCAAGAACATACTCAACGGATATACAGTAGAATATCCTACAGCAGGAGCATCATTGCTTGACACCTGGTTTGCGTATGCCAATGCTGGTGGGTCTGTATTACTACCCGCAATGAGTCCCATCAGTGTATAATAGTTGAGTTTATGTCTCCATCGAGCTACAATACCCATGATAATAAGAGGTATTATAGTGATAAGGAAACCTATACCAACATAAAGAAGTCCGTCACCCTCTACAACTGTCTGTACGAAACTTCCACCTGCCTTAATACCTACACTGGCAAGGAACAGAGCCAAACCTACTTCACGAAGCATCAGATTGGCACTCATTGTAGTATAAGTAACCAGTTTTACCTTATGTCCGAAACGACCTATAAGTATGGAAATGATAAGCGGACCACCGGCAAGACCTAACTTGATAGGTGTAGGTATTCCCGGAATTGCAAAAGGAAGACTACCGAATAGAATACCACAAAGAATACCTATAAATATGGTAACTATGTTAGGATGGTCAAGTCGCTTCAACTGATTTCCCAGCAAACCGGCTACACGTTCCACTGCATCCTGCGGACCTACAACCATCACACGGTCACCCACCTGTAAAGTCAACTGGCGTGATGCGAAAAGGTCCATACCTGAACGGTTAACACGAGTGACGTTTACTCCATACATACTGTTGAAATGCAATTCACCAAGTGTCTTACCGTTAATGTTGGACTGAGTGACAAGAATACGGCGTGACACCATCGGTTTGTCTGTTTTGCCTTGAGCCTCCCAGTCAACATTCTGCACCTGAGGGCCAATGAATGTTATAATGGCCTCCGAATCATCTTCGGCACATACAATGAACATCTTGTCGTTAAGTTCCAAAACTGTATTTGCTGTAGGAATATATACGCAACCGTCGCTTTTCATTATTCGGGAACAAACGAAATCACGCGCAAGGAAATTACGTACCTGCAAAACTGTCTTACCCTGCAATGCTTCGTTATGAACCTCCAGATTGAGGAAGAAAGGTTTCAGATGAGGATTGGCTTCTTCACCACGCTTGATTTCCTCCTCTTCCTTATTTAAATCTATCCTACAGATTATACGTATTAGAATCATAGATAAGATAATACCCATAACTCCCAACGGATAAGCACAAGCATATCCCATGGCTATCTGAGGTCCGTTATAGTTAATCTGAGTCAATGCCTCGTTAGCGGCACCAAGACCAGGAGTATTGGTTACGGCTCCACATAGAATACCTACCATCATAGGTATATCCACCCTGCCCTGAAGTGCAAAGTACAGTATCAAGGCTACAGCTATGTTCAGCGCCACTATGCCTACAGCAACCATATTCATGGCTACACCGCCTTTCTTGAATGAAGAGAAGAAAGAAGGTCCGACCTGAAGACCAATACAGAACACAAACAAAATTAATCCGAAGTCTTGAACGAAATTAAGAATTGATGTATTTCCGGTAAATCCGAAATGTCCGACCAAAATACCTACGAACAAGACAAATGTAACCCCCAGCGAAACACCGAAGACTTTAATTTTTCCCAATAACACACCCGCTGCTATAACAAAGGCATAAAGAGCAACTATATGGGCTATGGAATCGGGATTGAATAACAAATCACTTAACCAATTCATAGTTTATAAAATAACACATAAATAACTTCCGGCAAAAGTAGTTAAAAAATAATAAGGTATCAAATTAAACAGATTAAAAGTAACAAATCCTAAACTTTTTTTGCCACATAGAGTTTACAATAGTCTAAAAATATCTTCTGCATTATAAAATAAATGTTTATACATCGTGTATTTCCCGACAGAAAATGGTTGAGATTGGAAGAAATTTGTATCTTTGCCTAAGATGGTACTAAAATAATCAAGTACAAATTTAAAATATAACCTATTTATATAAACCTAATCAACTATGGCAGATAGTAAAGAAAAACTCTTTTCCGATTTCCCTTCCGTAAGCACACAGGAATGGTTGGATAAGATTACAGTTGACCTTAAAGGCGCTGATTTTGAAAAGAAGTTGGTATGGAAAACCAACGAAGGATTTAAAGTTAAACCTTTTTACCGCAAAGAAGATCTTGAAGGACTGAAAACAACAGAAGGACTTCCCGGAGAATTCCCATACGTAAGAGGAATAAAAAAAGACGACAATACTTGGTTCATACGTCAGGATATAAAAGTCATTGATCCGACTGAAGCAAATGCCAAGGCTCTGGACTTGCTAAACAAAGGCGTTGATTCACTTGGATTTAAAGTAAAGGCATCTGATTTAAGTTCCGAATATATAGCTACACTGCTGAAAGACATCTGCTGTGACTGCGTAGAACTGAACTTCTCTACATGTCAGGGACATACAGTAGAACTGGCAGAATTACTTGTAGCTTATTTCAAGGAAAAAGGATACGATCCTAAGAGTTTGCAGGGTTCTGTCAACTTCGACCCTATCAGCAAGATGTTAGGCAAAGGCAAAGACAGAAGCGGACTTATTGCCAACGCAAAGAAACTTGTTGAGGTTTTGGCAGAATATCCAAAATTCCGTTGTATTACCGTAAACTGTGTTGACCTTAATAATTCCGGTGCATATATTTATCAGGAATTGGGATATGCACTCTCTTGGGGTAATGAATATCTTAATCAGATGGTAGAGGCAGGCGTTCCAGCAGCTCTAGCCGCAAAGAAAATAAAATTCAACTTCGGTATCAGCTCAAACTATTTCATGGAAATCGCAAAATTCCGTGCCGCTCGTATGCTTTGGGCTAACATCGTAAAAGAATATAATCCTCAATGTCCTCGTAAAGACTGTTCTAACACTGGTGCAGACGGTACTTGCTACTGCGCTTGCAAGATGGTTGCACATGCTGAAACATCCAAATTCAACCTTACACTTTTCGATGCTCATGTAAATCTGCTCCGTACTCAGACTGAAGCCATGAGTGCTGCTCTGGCAGGTGTAAACTCTATCACAGTGACTCCTTTCGACAGTGTTTACGAAACTCCTAACGAATTCTCAGAACGTCTGGCACGCAACCAGCAGTTGCTGCTTAAGGAAGAATCTCACCTCAACCGTATAGTTGACCCGGCAGCCGGCTCATATTATATCGAGAACCTTACTGCTTCTATAGCTCAGCAGGCATGGAACCTGTTCCTGGCTACTGAAGACGAAGGCGGTTTCCTTGCAGCTGTAAAAGCTAACAAGGTACAGGAAACTGTAAATGCCAGCAACAAGGCTCGTCATGAGGCTGTTTCTAAACGCAAGGAGATACTCCTCGGTACAAACCAGTATCCTAACTTCTCTGAAATGGCAGGCGAAAAGACTCCTGAAGAATGCAAGTGCAACTGCGGATGCAGCCACGGAACAGAAGAAGCCGCTCCTTACATGGCTCTTGACAAGTCACGCGCAGCAAGCGAATTCGAAGCTCTCCGTCTGCAGACAGAACATTCAGGCAAGCGTCCTAAAGCATTCATGCTCACTATCGGTAACCTTGCTATGCGTCAGGCCCGTGCACAGTTCTCTTGCAACTTCCTTGCATGTGCCGGATATGAAGTTATCGATAACCTCGGCTTTGCTACAGTAGAAGAAGGTGTGGAAGCTGCAATGAAGGCTAATGCTGACATCGTAGTGATGTGTTCAAGCGATGACGAATATGCAGAATACGCAATCCCTGCATTCAAGGCACTGGACGGACGCGCAATGTATATCGTGGCAGGTGCTCCGGCATGCATGGACGATCTTAAGGCAGCAGGTATTGAGAACTTCATCCACGTTCGCTGCAACGTATTGGAAACTTTAAAAGAGTATAACGAAAAGTTAGGAATTAAATAACTATGAAACCGAATTTCAAAAACATCGATATATATGCCGGATTCCAGCCTAAGAACGGCATGGAATGGCAGAAAGCCAATGGCATCGAAGCCAATTGGAGAACACCGGAACAGATTCAGGTAAAACCGGTCTATACAAAAGAAGACCTTGAAGGAATGGAACATCTGGACTACGTAGCAGGTATTCCTCCTTATCTTCGTGGTCCTTACTCAATGATGTACACTTTCCGCCCTTGGACTATCCGCCAGTATGCAGGATTCTCTACAGCCGAAGAATCAAACGCATTCTATCGCCGTAACCTTGCATCTGGACAGAAAGGTCTTTCAGTAGCGTTCGACCTTCCTACTCACCGCGGTTATGACCCTGACCATCCACGTGTAGTGGGCGACGTTGGTAAAGCCGGAGTATCTATCTGTTCGCTCGAAAACATGAAGGTTCTGTTCGACGGTATTCCATTGAACAAGATGTCCGTTTCAATGACCATGAACGGTGCGGTGCTTCCTGTTATGGCTTTCTATATCAATGCCGGACTTGAACAAGGTGCGAAACTTGAAGAAATGGCAGGTACAATCCAGAACGATATCCTTAAGGAGTTCATGGTGCGTAACACATACATCTACCCACCCGCATTCTCAATGAAGATTATCTCTGACATCTTCGAATATACTTCACAGAAGATGCCTAAGTTCAACTCAATCTCTATCTCAGGTTACCACATGCAGGAAGCAGGTGCTACAGCAGACATCGAGTTGGCTTATACTCTTGCCGACGGTCTTGAATATCTACGTGCCGGTGTAGCTGCAGGTATCGACATCGACGCCTTTGCTCCTCGCCTATCATTCTTCTGGGCTATCGGTATGAACCATTTCATGGAAATTGCAAAGATGCGTGCCGCTCGTATGCTTTGGGCTAAGATTGTAAAACAGTTCAATCCAAAGAACCCTAAGTCACTGGCATTGCGTACTCACTCACAGACTTCAGGATGGTCGCTCACAGAACAGGACCCATTCAACAACGTAGGCCGTACTTGTATCGAAGCTATGGCTGCCGCGCTTGGTCACACTCAGTCACTGCATACAAACGCGCTTGACGAAGCCATCGCACTTCCTACAGACTTCTCTGCACGTATCGCACGTAACACTCAGATTTATATCCAGGAAGAAACTCAGATATGCAAGAATGTTGACCCATGGGGCGGTTCTTATTATGTTGAGGCTCTTACAAACGAACTTGCTCACAAAGCTTGGGAACACATTCAGGAAATCGAACGTCTGGGCGGTATGGCCAAGGCTATCGAAACAGGTATTCCTAAGATGCGTATTGAAGAAGCTGCTGCCCGCACTCAGGCACGTATCGACTCTGGAGAACAGACTATCGTCGGTACAAACAAATACCGTCTTGAAAAAGAAGATCCAATTGATATCCTTGAAGTCGATAATACAGCCGTTCGTCAGGAACAGATTGAAAACCTCCGCCGCTTGAAGGAAGGCCGCAACCAGGCTGAAGTTGACAAGGCTCTTGCAGCAATCACAGAATGTGTGAAGACAGGTAAGGGCAACTTGCTTGAACTAGCAGTAGAAGCAGCACGAGTTCGCGCTACATTGGGAGAAATCTCAGATGCTTGCGAAGTGGTAGTAGGACGTTATAAAGCAATAATCAGAACAATATCAGGCGTGTATTCATCAGAAAGTAAGAAAGATGCAGATTTCGCAAGAGCTTGCGAACTGACAGAAGAATTTGCGAAGAAAGAAGGTCGCCGCCCACGTGTAATGATTGCCAAGATGGGTCAGGACGGACACGACCGTGGTGCAAAAGTTGTAGCAACAGGTTTCGCCGACTGCGGTTTCGACGTTGACATGGGACCATTGTTCCAGACTCCGGAAGAAGCAGCACGCGATGCAGTGGAAAACGACGTTCATGCAGTAGGTGTTTCTTCACTTGCAGCTGGTCACAAGACTCTTATCCCACAGATTATCGCCGAGCTGAAGAAACTTGGCCGTGAAGATATCCTTGTATTTGCAGGTGGTGTAATCCCTGCTCAGGACTATGACTTCCTCTACAAGGCAGGCGTTATGGCTATCTTCGGTCCTGGTACATCAGTAGCAAAATCTGCTTGCCAGGTTATGGAACTGTTGATGGAAACTGAAGAGTAATATACTATATTATAACAGAAAGACAGCGAGGGTGCATTTCCAAAATGCATCCTCGTTGTCGTTTGAACCGTTTTACTTGAAATATATCTGATATTTTTATGGTGGTAATAAAAAGTTACCGTCATTTTTTCAATCCATAGACTTGAAGTTGAATTTCACCTTGTCGCTATACTTGCCCGGTACTTTCAGATTGTTAAAACGTTCCTCTCCGACCTCAGATTTTAGCTTATCAATGGCACGCTCATAGGCTTGTTCCTTACATTCCGCCTGAACAGTACCTTTGAAATCGTAATACTTCACTGCGTCGCCATTCCCCGAATACACACCTACTGGAATATAAAAACTGTACATTCCGGGATTAAAACTGCGCCATTCCTTCTTCACTCCATCAAGGATACGAAAGTCATTCCGGCGACTAAACTCACCGTATTTCTCAGATACTTCCGGAGCCAGTAAAATCTTGAATCGCAAATTATCATTTATACTGAGGGGACAGACAATAGCCTGACGTGGTTTGTCGGACTCCTGAACCTGACGAAACGCATCTTCTATCCCCCTGACATCTTCTGGAGAAAGTGTGAAACGACGTGACATGACAGAATACAGAAAAGATACAGCCTCCGCAGCCGAACTGACTTGCTGCCTGCTCTTATGGAAACATGCAATATATGTACGGTTCTCAGGCGCCATGACCTCACGACGAAGTACCTCAGACATATCGTATGTATTCCTATCCACTTGCTGATTTTCTGACTCCTGAGTTTTGAGAACTTCTTCATGTTCCGTCTTGTCATTGCGACGATGCCATGGACGACCAACCTGTAGAGGAATATTATTTCTTTGCATCAATCTCTGCAATATTCCTCTATCGCATCCGAACTCTTTAGCTACTTCAAGCGATGACATACCGCCACGAAGCATTTCCAACATTTTTTCTTGAGTTTCCTGAGTAAATCTATATCTTTTCTTTTCCGATATATTGTTTTCACGAAGAGTCTTGTAAATTCTTTGTGTATGGGTACCCAATTGACGGCAAATTTCAACTATTTTCACATTGTTCTGATACAATTCTATTATCTGTCTATCTAAATCATCCATAAAGTCCAATAATGTTTTTTTAAAATCAGAGTTCTTTCAATAGTCATATATAATGCATATTATCACTACTCCATAGGTGTCAGAGTAACATCCATGTTAAGAGCTTCAGCAAGGGTGCATATAAGATCTATCTTCATGTTGGCTTTGCCACTCTCAGTAATATATACTGTTTTAGCACGTACGTGTGCGCGATCTGCCAGTTCTTCACAAGTGAGTCCAGCTTCCTTACGAGCGCATTTTATTTGCCAACCAATAATTTCAGCATAATTCATGGTGCGATCCGGCATCTCAGCTTCTATAAAAATGAATTCCCCGTTCTCTGATGAAATAATATTTATAGGATGTAAAAGATAAAGCCGCCCATCAATGTCAGCTACAAATGGCTTTTTACACTTGTTTTCACGAGTATTATATCCAGAAATTGTCTTATTTACGGGAAGAGATATTATAATCTTTCCATCATTCCTACTTATTTGGTCTTCTGATATTTTGATTTTCTTCATTGCGATGCGTTGTTAAACAATCAGTGATTATACTTATAAATATAAGTTATCCACTGATTTATAGCTCATAAATTTTCCTTGATTCTATATTATACTATTGTGATTTGCCAATTTTTAGTTTAATATTTGGGGATATTAAATATTAATAAGCCAGCTTTCTTTCATATATCAGTCCCCAGTTCGTTTATAATGAAAGAAAACAGACTTATTATAATGACTATTCAATATATTGACGGATTTTATGTTAATTCACCTCCACCTCCGTCACTGCCTCCGGTACCGCTGCCGCCACCGTCATCACTTCCACCAGAAGTAATGCCTTTGGCTTTTTTATAGTCTGCAAGGCTGGCATAGCTGATGCCTTCGTCCAATACTCCGGCATTTTGGAATTGAATACCTTGGAGTACACTTTCACGAAATTCCTTGCTTGGAGTGAATATGATACGTGGATTCTTAATCATTGCTCCGGCATTGAAATCGGTAATGTTTTCTACACCGTCACTTTTAAACGAAACACGTATAGTACCTAAATCACCTACTCTTACTGTGTGTCCCTGCTGCAATTGCTGACGTGCGTGTCTTCCAAGTAATTCAAGAGCGGCTTCCATTTCTATGGGAGCAGTTGTTGTGTTTTCCGTAGCTGCACGTGTCATGGCTTTTACAGTCTGGGGAACTTCGCTGATAGGAATTGCATACCATTTCTTAGGTGCTTCCTTATCCTGCGGATTGATTTTCTTTACGAGCTTGTACTTGTACATACTGACCTCCTTTTTTATTAGTGGGGACTGTAATGGCAAAGTTACAATTTTATTTGAAATGACAAAGTTTTCTTGCAGATTATTACATACGTTAGTCGCTTCTTATTACTAACGTATGCAACGATTGATTACTAACGTATGTGATAAGCAACTACATGCGTTAGCAATAATATCCCTTATAAGTATATTACCTTATAACTAAAATCAGTAAAAAAAGACACGATTATTAACACCCATGCGCACATCATCGCAGACGACTTAATAGTTGGATATACTATTCAAAACCAACCTAAATTATTTTACTACCTTTGTTCAAATTGTTGGATATACCATTCAAAACAATAATAAAACCAACTTGTCGAATTTAATCTTATAACAAAATGGCGTTGGATATACTATTCAAAACAATAATAAGACCAACAGTTTGTTTTAAGCTTGTCAATTTCAATGTTTTGACGTACTTCCCGAGTATAGTTTCCTATCTCAGGTTAAGGACTTCCAGCAGCCCCAATTAGAAAATTTCTTCTCTAATTATCTTTCTACGATTTTTTTACTCATCGCAATATTTCTTGCAGCATTAAAGTCTGCATTTATTTTCTCTCCACATCGTTTACATTGGGGATTCGTACAAACAAATTCTTCTTGCTTCTTACGTTCTCCACGTTCTCCACAATAGCTGCATGTCTGGCTGGTATATGCAGGGTCTATATATTTCACTTCAATACCTTCCAATTTCGCCTTATATTCTATCATACTTTGCAGTTCGTAATACGACCAATAACGAAGCAGATACTTATACTCGTCTTTTACATAACCATCCTTACCTTTTCCGAAATCTTTCAATGACTCCATGTGGATAGTTCCGGCATTATGTTTTAAAGCCTGCCTTATAACCTCACGGCTGTAAACATGGTTTTGTGTATGCACCCAATTACGCTCTTTTTCCTTCAGTTTTTCCAAAGGCTCCAGTTTCTTCTTTCGTCCATGTCCACCTTGGGTACACATAAGTTTCTGCAAACTTTTAAAACGTTTCTGAAACATCGTCCGCTGATTGTGAAAATGTTCTATATTGCCAATCTGCATCTTGAAATTGTCATCCTTGTTGATAGCAAGGTATAACGGACATTTGATGCCCAAATCCACACCTAACACAACTTCCTTATCCAACACTTGTTTCTTAGCAGGAATGTCAATAGACAGCAACAGGAATATTCTTGTACTTTTTCCATTTTTTACAAGCTTTATAGAAGAATTATTGGCAACATAATCTTCGCCCTTGTTCTTTTGTTGCCTGTCGCTTTCTATCAGTCTTTCAACGATACAGCGGTTATTGCTTGCGTCTTTTCCAAACTCAAGCCTGAAAAGTATTTCTTTAAACCATTTTAGATAGATTCCTTCCTCTTTTATAAAAAGTTTCAACCTTTTATTTTCTCTTATGGAAAATGGAATTTCCATACCTTTCTTGTAAGTACTTAAAGCCCTTTCACCTGACTCTATCTTCTTTTGGTTATTATTGTAATTTTCTTGAATCTTTTGATTTAAATTTGCTAATATATCGCTTGGTATATACTGTTTAAATTCTTTCGATACCAATTGATAAGTGGAATTCTGTTTGGAACATTGAAGAAAATCCTTCTTTTTATTTTTTACATCTTCATCAAGTTCTTTTCTTTCATTAAGCAGCCTGTCTCGTATCTCTTTATCCGATGTTTTTTTATCCGAATCCAGTTTTTTCAGTTCTTTCTCTATTTCCTTGTACCGTGGCATATGTAATTTCAATCGCATTTCATACTCATCGTTAAAAAGGCAATGAGTAGAGATTCTGTTGGCAGCCTGATAAATGGTGTTGTTTATCTGGTAAAGATATTTCCATTGTTGGTCATATTCTTCATCTGTCAATCCATCTTTTACGATTTTCAATTCTATCTTACGTGTAATAATAGGCATACTCTTTTTAATTTTACCACCGCAAATATTGTAATTATAATTGTAAGTCTCAAATCCAACTCAAATAATTTCCTATAAAATCTATCGGCAAGTTTATATAATAAAATATCAGGGCAAAGATACATTTTTTGCCGATATCGGCAATATTTCAATCAAATAAAGTCAAGCTACTATCCACCTGTCTATAGTCCTTGTTTCGGAACTGAAATTCACCCCTACCTTAACAACTTTTCTCCCGTCGGCAGTAAATGCAGAGGCATACCCTTTAGCGTCTATTTGAGCCATGGCTTCCTCGGCTGTTCCGTCAAGTTTGAATTCCATTACATAGATATAGTCGGAGGTTTTCAGCACAAGGTCAACACGTCCGCGTGAAGTATGATATTCCACTTCTGCATGGAAACCCATAAGTTTGAACACAATGTATAGAATGTTCTGATAATGCACTTCACGGTCGCGTGGAGCAAGTTCGTATGGTATATCATCAAAGAAAGTCTGCAGGCGGCTCAGGAAAGAATCCACATCACCCTTGCGGACTTCCTCTACAAAACGCTGGATCTCGTATGGAGATTTTGTTACACTGACAGAGGCATAATTGGGAAGAAGGAAACGGAAAAAGCCCTGCTCAACCTCGCGGTTAGGAAAACCCAGAGTGTAGTTCTCGAACTCTTCATTATAACCCTTTATTGTCAGATAACCGCTCTGATAGATTACAGGAACCGGGTCGGTGGATGCTGCATCTATGGAATCAAGAACAGGACCGCTGGTAACTATATCTTCTATCTCCTCAACATTGTAGTTATGCTGCTTCATCAGTTCTACAAGATATGTAGGCGTACCGGTAGCAAACCAGTAATTATCGATCTGCATATTGGCAAAGGTATTCAGAAGGCTGAAAGGATTATACATCCCCGGTGACTTAAAACTGAAATGATAGCCGTCATAATTCAATTTCAGGCGTGCGCAGGTTTCCTCATAACCTGTTCCAAGTTTCTCGGCCAGAGTGTGAATATCATCGTCAAAATATCTGTGAAGTTCCTCTTCGGTTATTCCGCATATTTCAGAAAAACGGTTTATCATAGAGATATCCATAAGATTGTTTAAATCGCTGAACACACTTACTTTTCCAAATTTTGTCACGCCTGTGAGCATGGCAAACTGTATGTATCCGTCGCAGGACTTCAATGCCCCGTAAAAGGCTTTCAGTGTATTGCGATATTCAGTCTGGAGTTCTAGACTACCTATGGCCTGAAGCATAGGCTTGTCGTATTCGTCTATGAGAATGACTACTTTTCTTCCGGTCACTTCGTATGCTCGTTTTATCATATACATAAAACGTTCTTCCGATACCCGATCTTTTTTTTCGTCACCATAGAGTTTTTCCCACTCCTCAAGATTTTGATTTAGTATTCCGATCAAAGACTCCCTACAGTGATAGTTTCTAGTATTCAAGTCCATATGCAATACAGGATACTCTATCCACTCCTTCTCCAGCTTCTCCATTTCCAGTCCGGCAAAAAGTTCTCGCTTTCCGGAGAAATACGCTTCTAGAGTAGATATAAGAAGACTCTTGCCGAAACGGCGGGGACGGCTGAGAAAATAATATTTACCTGTAGCCACCAACTGATATATCAATGCTGTTTTGTCAACATAAATATAACCTTTCTTACGTAAATCCTCAAAATTCTGTATGCCTATAGGATAAAGTTTGATCATGACTGACTGTTTTTTATCTGTTGACACAAAGATAAGAGTTTTATTTTGCAAATCCTAAATTCAATCCAGCGAACATATAATGAACACATAAAAAACGCCCGGAAAACACCGTTCACTCAGTGTTCACCAGGCGTTAATTATGCGTTCGCTCAACGTTATCTATTATCAAACAAAGAACTTCAATACGAATATTGCAGCCAGTATATACATACCGATTGTAAGTTTCTTATACTTGCCAGTAAGCAGATTGATAAGAACATAGCTTATCATACCGAGTACGATACCGTCTGAAATGCTGTAAGCAAGAGGCATGAAGATGATACAGATAAATGCAGGGATAGCTTCAGAATAATCAGCAAAATTGACTTTAAGTACTGAAGACATCATCATCAGACCTACAAGTATCAATACAGGCGCTGTAGCAGCTCCAGGAACAGAAAGGAAGAAAGGAGCAAAGAACAATGAAAGCAGGAAGCAGACAGCTGTTACAAATGCTGTAAGACCACTTCTACCACCCTCGCCTACTCCTGAAGCACTTTCCACGAATGTAGTGATTGTACTTGTTCCAAGCATTGCACCGGCAGTAGTACCTATGGCATCTACCATAAAAGCCTGTTTCAGATGAGGAATCTTACCGTTCTTGTCCATCATTCCGGCCTTAGTAGTCACACCTACCAATGTTCCGATGGTATCAAACATATCCACAAACAGGAATGTGAATACCACTACAATCATTTCCTTTGTGAATATATTGTGCCATTCAAACTGCCAGAATATAGGCTCAATAGAAGGAGGAGTACTGAAGATACCGTCGAACTTCGTGATACCCATAGGGATACCAATCAAAGTTGTGATAAGGATACCGAAAAGCAATGCTCCTCTTACTCCTTTAACTAAAAGAATGGAAGTAACAACAAGACCTATCATTCCGAGCAAGGCAGGACCGGAAGTGATATTTCCCATACTGATAAGTGTAGCGTCGTTATTCACGATAATTCCCGCATTCTGTAATCCGATAAAAGATATGAAAAGACCGATACCGGCACCAATGGCATTTTTCAATGTAACCGGTATAGCATCAACAATCTTCTCTCGCAGGTTTGTAACCGTCAGTAATATAAAGATGATACCTTCTATCAATACCGCGGTAAGGGCAAACTGCCATGTATATCCCAAAGTGAGACATACTGTGTATGCAAAGAAGGCGTTAAGTCCCATACCAGGAGCAAGTCCGAAAGGCAATTTGGCATAGAATGCCATCAACAGTGTGGCAAAAGCGGAAGCTATTACAGTGGTTGTAAACAATGCACCCTTATCCATACCTGTAGCGCTAAGTATGTTTGGGTTTACGGCAAGGATATATGCCATAGTAAGGAATGTAGTGATACCCGCCAATACCTCGGTACGCACTCTGGTTACATTCCTGTCGAATCCGAAAAGTTTTTCTAACATGACCATTTATTTTTTAGAACGTCCATTTCATAGCCAAAGTAGGAAGCCAGTGCCATCCTTTCATCAAAGCGAAATTAGAAGATATTTCCCACTCTGAACCGAAACTCAGATTAAAATCGTCGCTTATCTTGTCAAATTTATTCAGGTTTACCCAAAACTGAGGTTCTGTGATGAATACATAGTCATGTCTGTTGCCTTCACCGTCTGTATGTCTTTCTCTCCAAAAATCGGCAAACCCGGTGAAAGATAATTTACCTTTGCAGAAATGAAGATACCAAGTAGCTGTCAACTGGAAATTATTTGGCGACGAGTTCTTCTGAATATATTTATACATAGGAGTGAAAGTAAAGCCTTTTGTGAAATCGGCATTGTTCCATGTATAAGTCGCACCAAAAAGATAAGCGTTGTTTATATAATTCAATCCACCATTGTACTCAACATGAATAGAATATGGAGGATTCCAGAATTTCAGCTCACGAGATATTTCCCAGTATGCTCCTGCGACACCGTCCTTGGTATAATCCATATCCACGAAGAAATATGTACTACCCCATCTGTCAGGCTTAAACATTTCAACAGTAGTGGTTACTTTAGGTCTGGTGTCCAACGACTTGTAAATTGAGCTACCAAAATCATAATGCAACTGAATGTTCTGCGCTCCGGCAATAGCTGTTATCATACAAATGATGATTGATAAAAACAGTTTTTTCATTGTCTTTTTTAGTTTTTAATAATAGTTATAAAATCAAGGCGCAAAAATACATAAAAGTTAGCATATCACAAAAGAAGTAATTATCTTTGCTCATCATTATATCATTATAAATTATGAAGATACGTGTTTTATCCATATTCTCCTTACTGTTAATATACATAAACTGTGTTTTTGCACACGTTTCAGAAAATACAATAAAAACCTGGCAAGACAATAAACTTGCAATGAAGATCATTTTCCCAGTACAAAAAAATCAAAAAGGGAAAGCTACCAACGATGAATTCAATTTTGCCGGTTTCAATGCAGATTCTATCGTTTCGCTGGCTGTCAAATCAGGAATGCGTACTGTTATCGCTCCAGCCAAAACAGGAAACATGTATTTATTCAATACATCAACAGACACAAACTCTTGCTATCATAAATATAATCACAGGGATATCATCAAAGAACTAAGCGTCGCATGCGCAAAAAGAAAAATACAATTTGGACTTTATCTTCCTATTTCAGGAAAACAAGACAACAATTCATATCCAACTTCCGGAAAACTGAATGAGCTTGGCAAAAAACGAATAACGGAGCTACTGACAAAATACGGAAAAATATCGGAAATAAGCTTTGACATGATAGCAAGGACTCCTGAAGAAAGTAAAGAACTATACTCGCTAATACATAAACTGCAACCGGAATGCATGGTAAGCAGCGATGCCGGAAATGGACAATACGACTTCTGCAATGTCCTGAAATATCATTTCCAGAAAGATTTTCTAGAGTGTAAATGGAGATACGATTCTTCTCTGTCGTCTAATACATCATCCATCGAAATTGACAATGCACAATCAGATGCCAAAAAGATAATACAGAAAATGACAGACGTCGTATCTTACGGAGGAGGTTTCTTGCTTAACCTGCATCTGGAAAACAACGGCACAATAAATGAATACGACAAAGAGATAATGGACAATATCGGCCGTTGGTTAAAAGAAAACGGACATGCGATATACAATACCGAACATTCACCGTTTATTGAAGACTTTGAATGGGGAACTGTCACAAGGAAAGGCAACATGCTGTATTTCATATTATCAGGCAAATATCCTAAAGACGGAAGGATAAAACTGTATATGCCGGAATATGAGCTGGAGAAAGCTGACGGAAAACTGGCAACATGCATCCAGAAGAATGGACTCATAGACATAGCTATACCGGCTTCCGCATATAAAGGGAAAAACATAAATGTACTTACACTCAAATTCAAACAGAATATTGAAGACCAAAAACCTGAGCCTATAAGAGCTATAACACTGAAACAGAATAACTCAAACCCATTATACAGCATTTCCGGTTTCGACTTTAACAGTACATATAAAAGTACGGTAAAGTATTCATGGTATTTTGAGCAGCTAATGCTTAAGCAGCTTGAGTTACTATATACAGAACAGGAAACAGGGAAAAATCTAGAAATAGAACTGGACGGAAAAACATATAATGTAACACTCAACAACGGAAAGCCATCACCACGACAAACCACAAACGGAACTGTATGGGGCAAACAATATATTTGCGGTCCGGAGAAAAAAATATTCCATGCACCGCAAACAATTGATACAGACATGGAAAATTCACCCATAGAAAAACATATGTGGAGGGAGACATCTGCCGAAAAACAGACTTTCCCGGCAAGCGCAAATGAAACATATTATGTGATGCAAAACATAGAATCGCCAAGAGAACAGAATATAATAATAGAAGCCGGAGCAGGAAACGGTATTGAAATATATCTGAACGGAAAATCAATAATGAAACACCTGAATCCGTACGGATGCGGTTTCAGGATGGAAAAAGTGCTGGTGCATCTTGAAAAAGGAAACAACCAGATTGTAATGAGAGTCTATAACAGATTTGAGAAAGAAATCAGTTACATACTGCGTCCGTCTGAAAACCAGACAATATACAAGCAGGATCTGACACTGCCGGAAATGAGCAAAAAGAAGAATCATAAACTTACAGTGCGACAGACCGGTCTGACTTCCGAACATGATGATACCGGACTATCAAACCTGCGTATAAGACTGAGAAGAATAGCGCTATAAGAACAAAACATAGTAAAAGACTTTATGAATACTGAATTAACACTAATAAGAATAACGGGCATCGACCGACCGGGACTGACTGCTTCTATCACAGAAATTCTATCCAGATACGATGTTACTATCCTGGATATAGGTCAGGCAGACATACACCAGACATTGTCGCTTGGTATCCTTTTCAAAAGCAAGGAAACAGAATCCGGGAATATTATGAAAGAACTCCTTTTCAAGGCATCGGAACTTGGGGTAAACATAAGATTCTATCCGATATCTGTGGAAGAATACGAGAACTGGGTTTCCATGCAGGGAAAGAACAGATACATAA
>JAHLFB010000163.1 GCA_018884025.1 Candidatus Phocaeicola faecipullorum | reverse complement strand
GGTTATGCGCAATGGTAGTATTTAGAAAATATACTTTCAAACAAATGCTTATCCATTATGCCGCATTCCGCCTTAAAATAGCTTTTCCTAAAATCTATTCATTCCTAAAGAAAAAATTATGAATTTTCAAGGCTTCTTATTGTACAAATGTGGCTTAATGAAGTTACGCATCAGACAAAAAGCACTCAGCTTTAAGCAGTATTATTCTGCCAGTAATCCTAAATTTCAGATAGATTCGCCTGAAATTGTTTATATGGCAGACGGACGCATAAGTCCGGGCGGCTTAGGAGACCGACTGCATGGGATTATTTCTTTGTATCTATATTGCAAAAAGAAGGGATATAAGTTTAAGGTTAATTTTTGTCACCCGTTCAGATTGAAAGATTATTTGTTGCCTAATAAGGTAAATTGGGACATTGACCCTGAAAAGCTGTCTTATAACAGCGAACAGACAACAGTAATCCCTCTGTTTTGTACATATAAGAAATACGGGATGACTGTAGACGAAGAAGCAAAATATCAACACGCTTTTTTAGATTCTTTTATCAAGACAGATAAAAAGCAATACCATATCTATACCAATGCACATTTCGCTTATACTCCAAATATCTATTCCACAGCTTTTCATGAGTTATTTATGCCAGCCAAACCTTTGGAAGAAGCGATAAATCAAAATAAGAAAAACATCGGAGGAGAATATATAGCCATTGTATTAAGGTTTCAAAGCCTATTGGGTGATTTTAAAGAAGCCGATTTCCCTACATTACCAGTTGACGAACAGAAAAGACTGATGGAAAAAGTTTACAGTAAAATACAAGAACTATATGATGAGCGGCACAAAGGTCAAAAAGTCCTGATAACATCCGATTCAAGAAAATTCTTGGATTATGTCAGTTCTTTAGATTATGTATATACCATACCCGGCAGAGTAGTGCATTTAACTTATACACCAGCCCATGATTATAATCTTCACTTAAAAAGTTTCGTTGATTTAATGATGCTTGCAGACGCACAGAAAATTTACCTTTTAGTAACAGGAGATATGTTTCATAGCGGATTTGCGCAAAGTGCATCGTTTATTAATGACAAGCCTTATGAAGAAATTATTTTCTAATAATCCAACTTTATTTTTAGAATAACCTCAATGAATCAACAACCTTTTTTTAGCATCATCGTCCCATGCTACAACGTAGAAAAATACCTTCGTGAATGCGTTGAACCCATATTACATCAGACTTACTCACATTGGGAACTAATCTTAATAGATGATGGTTCGAAAGACCGGACGCCTCAACTCTGTGATGAGTATGCACGGAAAGATTCACGCATCAAAGTCATTCATAAAGAGAACGGTGGACTTGTTTCAGCGCGTAATGCTGGTTATGAGGTTACAACAGGCGACTGGCTGATGTATCTAGACGGAGATGATTGGATAGATACTGATACATGCGAGAAACTGGTGAAGTATCTCGGCAAATATCCGGATGTGGATATAGTGTTTTGGAAATGCATTCAGGAATTAGGTTCAAACTCAATAAAAGGAAAATGGGAATGGACTTGCAGGGAACAGGAACATCTTTATGTAGATGATGAATGTCATGAACTGGCAAGGCACACATTAGTTTACAAATCGGGAATAGCTACCGCTTATTGCAAGTTGATACGCGCAGACTATGCAAAAACATACGGCATTTCTCATGATGACAGATTAAGGCAAGGTGCTGAAGGACTGGAATTTTCGTTACGTGCATTCTATTATGCGAAGAAAGCACTTTATGTAAACGAATATTTCAACCATTACCGGTATAATCCGGATAGTATTTCGAAACAAGTCAATGAAAAAAATACGGCTTATCTGATTGATTGTTTTCAAGTAATCGAAGAAGACATAGAAAAATTCGATGAAAAAGCTATATTTAAGGCATCCTTGTATCAACGGATTGTTTATGTATTGATAGCCATTGCGATGAGTACCTATTTTCATCCGGCAAATAAGGATAGTCTGTCAGCGAAAATAAAAAAATACAGCAAAGTGATTGAAACCACTTCACTTTTTAAGAAAGCTGTGCAAAAAGCGAAGACAACAGACATGGACAAGCTACGTAAAATCACGTTCTTATTCATTCGCCTACGTATGTATTTTATGCTTCAAGCAATTGCCTCGCTGAAACAATATTATCTGAAGAAAGGGAAATTCAATTATTGAAAACAATTATTTCTTCCGAATGCTCAAACAAAACTTGCCATCAGTGCATCTGTTTGAATTTATTTTGTATCTTTGCCCAAAAGGACTAAGGTATATCAATTATGCTCTATATAATAACATACGACATCAATACTACAGTTAAAGACTATTCCTCATTGTATGAATGCATAAAGAAGCTGGGAGATAGCTATCAACATCCGTTGGAGTCTGTGTGGTTCCTTTCCAGTTCTTATAATGCAACTTTCATTTGCAACATGCTTAAGCAAGAGATGACAGATAAAGACCATGTATTTGTTGGCGAACTGAAAGCTGATAGTGATGTACAAGGATGGTTGCCAAAGTCTTTTTGGGATTGGTTTAAAAGCGAAAAACAATGATAAAGACGCTATCCATACAGAATTTTAAGGCTTTTGATGATTTACAAAAAATACAATTAGGCAGCCTTACATTATTAACGGGCATTAACGGACGTGGAAAGTCTTCGTTTTTGCAAGCCTTGTTATTATTGTCGCAATCGTTACGGAATTCTGCCCAACATACATTGAATAATCTGCTACTCAAAGGAGATTGGGTGGATTTAGGTAGCTTTTCTGATGTAAAGAATGTTTATGGCACGCATGACTTACCCATAATTTTCACTATCGAAACAGACAATGCTACAGACAATCGGTTTCGGTTATCCTATAAGGCAGGAAATGCTTCTTCAATGGGAGACTTATGCGGCATGGAGGTAGGCGGTAAGGAAATGTTTTCTGAAAGTTCTTTTTATGATGAAAGTGTTTCGGCTGAAAAAAGCGGCACGCTTGTCGCTCCTGTGATTTCAGGCTATACGTCTTTAACAAGTCTGCAACGGATGTATTACATCTCGGCAGACAGGGAGAGTGCACAAAATGAAGAAGATAATGTATCGCGTTCTTCTTTATGGTTAGACAAAAAAGGGCGGAACATACTGAACGTAATCTATGCGGAGGGAGAAGCTTTTCAGAAAAAAGTAGAACAGGAATTGAGCAATATATTCGATGGAGCTACTTTCTCGATAAAAGAAGAGGGAAACGCTTTACGTCTTTATATGGATTCTACAAACAATGGTCGCTTTTTCCATCCTGTAAACGTCGGATATGGTTACAGTTACGCATTGTCACTGATAACGGCTGGATTACTGGCAAAAGAAGGGGAAATTATTATAATAGAGAATCCAGAAGCACATTTACACCCCAGCGCACAATCTGCCGTAATGAATTTTTTCTGCAAAGAAGTTTTGCCTAAAAAAGTGCAATTGTTTATCGAAACACATAGCGACCACATTGTCAATGCTTCTTTGATAGCCGTCCGCAATGAAATCTTAAAGAATAACCAATTGGAAATTCTTTTCTTTTCCCGGAAACAGGAAGAAAAGAAATCATTTACGGTACAAAACCTGGAGATTACGAAAAAAGGCAGGGTGAAAAATCCTCCAAAGAACTTTTGTGATCAATATGCGATGGATCTGCGGACATTAATGGGATTCTGACTTATGAAGACAGCCTTTTACATATTGTTTAAAGAGTATAGCGATTCATCTCGTTCACCATCTGCGCTTTATATAAAGGACAATACGGAAACAGACCCTGAACAGATTGTAAAAGAAGTCAATGAGTGGCTGAAGATTGCGCGTTTTTTCAAGTACGAACGATGTGACCGTTACTATGATTCGGAAAATATGAAAGGTGTGCTGTATCCTTATATTGTTTTGCAAGAAGAATACGAAGAAGAAGAATACCCTAATGTAACAGTTGTGATCCAGGCTTTATTGAATGAGGAAGGTTTTGTAGACTGGAGGGATGAACCGTTGGAATCAGGAGAACAGTATTCATTAAATAATCAAGATGTAACGAATAACTGTTTAGGAGAAATGGCAAGAAATGAAGCCCAAGGCAATGCCGTTGTGTTGCTTAATTGTAATGCCTTCCACTTTAGGTCACCCATTGTCTTATCTGTTAATCCAACTGGAAACAATGTCTCTATCTATTGGTATAATGACATCCGCTCCTTTCATCAATGGTTTTCAGATAACCGCCAGCCTCAACGGGTGTATGTCTATAATCCCAAACATGGTGATGATAAACATCCGGCTCAAATGATAGCAGGAACAACGAAAAGAGCTGCCCAATTGTTGACGAACCGCAACGACACGGAACGGTTACTTAAATTAGCTGTGGGAACAGATATAAATTCAGCTTTATGGTATTATGACGAAGCAAACAACTGTTATATTTATTTTGAAAACCAAAACGAACTTCGTCTTGCATTCCATGGCTATCACTTATCAGAAGGTGAAGAAAACTACGATAATATAGATTTCCATAAACTCAGCCTGTTGTCTGAGGAAAAATAAAAATTCCACTATCACTTACTTCATCGTATAGAATATTAATGTATATATGACAGAGGCCACCAAGCATCTGTCATGGGGACTTCCTGCACCTATTAATCAAAAACATTTATATGAAAACCAAGAAGTTAGCACTCGTCACCTGCTACTTCCAACCTAACTATGGCAGCCAGCTCCAGGCGTATGCCACACAGTTGCTCTTTGACAAGATGAACGTGCCGAACGAGACCATCTGCATAGACGGGTTGAGAAGCGAAATCAATGCAGCCAAGTACAAGTATTTTTTAAGCCGGATATGGGACATCCATACGGTAAAGGACAAATATGCCACCGTGAAGAAAGTGTGGGCACTCAAAACGAAAGGGGAAGAACTGAAACGGAGCATGGCTATAAGGAATGCCATGTTTCAGGACTTTGCGCAAAGCAAGTTCCATCTGTCAAAAGCCTTTCCTTCGAAAACGGAACTGGGCAAAGAAGCACACGGTTATTCCGCATTCGTTGTAGGGAGCGACCAGTTATGGCTGCCTTCGAATATCGAAGCGGATTATTACACCTTGAATTTCGTTCCCGACGGAATACCTAAAATCGCCTTATCCACCAGCTTCGGCATATCGAAGCTGCCTAACCGGCAAGCGCATAAAGCGGCTGCATTTCTGAAACGGATAGACTTTTGTTCGGTACGCGAAAAGAGCGGACAGAAAATCATAAAGGACTTGACGGGCAGGGAAGTTCCCGTCGTTTGCGACCCTACCATCCTGTTTACAGCAGAAGAGTGGGCGGAAACGGTTCCCTCCGGACGGTTTATACAAGAACCTTATCTGTTCTGCTATTTTTTAGGCAACAACCCCAGACAACGTGAGTTCGTCAAACGGTTTAAAGAAGCTACGGGATATAAAATCGTACAACTGCAGCATTGCGATGAATACATCAGGAGTGATGTCGGTTTTCCTGATTATGCCCCTTACAATGTCGGTCCCGCCCAGTTTGTCCAATTAATCCGGGATGCGGAATATGTATTTACCGACTCATTCCACGCTTCGGTATTCTCCCTGCTTCATGGGAAACGCTTTTTTACATTCCGGCGGTATAACAACGATAGCATCGTTTCTACGAACGGCAGGTTGTATTCGCTGTTGTCGTTGGTAGGGCAAGAAGACCGGTTACTGAAAGGCGATGAGGATGTGAGGCAGTGTATGGCTCGTGGCATAGACTATAATGAAGTACACAAGAAACTGGCTGAATTAAGGGACTTTACCAAGCAGTTCGTTGAAAACGCATTGACAAAATCAGGAATAGCTTATGATTCATATAGAAGATAAGAAAGAGTGTTGCGGATGCTGGGCTTGCTACAACGCTTGCCCTAAGCATTGCATCGGCATGAAAGAAGACGAAGAAGGATTCCGTTATCCGGTGGTAGATGCATCGTTGTGCATCGATTGCGGACTGTGCGAAAAGGTATGTCCGGTCATCCATGCCGATAAGGCGGATACCCCTCATGCGCAACAAGGCTTCTTGGCGCAGCATAAAGATGAGGATATCAGAAAAGAAAGCACATCGGGCGGGGCTTTTACCGCCATCGCTTCATGGATTATCCGGCAAGGGGGCATCGTGTATGGAGCAGGATACCGGAAAGGCACTTTCATCGTGGAGCATCAAGGGGTGGAAACGGAAAAAGACTTATCGGTTTTCCGCAACAGCAAATACGTGCAGAGCAACGTCATGAATACATTCAAAGAGGCATTAGGGCACTTGAAGGCGGGACGTTGGGTCTGCTTTAGCGGTACTCCTTGCCAGATAGAAGGATTCCGTAATTTTTTGCGCGGGCGTGAATATGAAAAGTTAGTATGCGTGGACTTGGTATGCCACGGCATACCAAGTCCACGCATACTAACCCGCTATATTGAGGCTCAACAGACTCTTATCGGCGGGGAGTTTACCAACGTGCTTTTCCGTGACAAGCACTACGGCTATCATTACAGCTCGTTCTCCATATATAATAAGGAGAAAGGCAAAGACTACCATAAGGGCGTAGACAGCAATGCTTATCTGCGTGCATTCTTCAACAACCTGAGTGACCGCCCATCGTGTTATGATTGCCGTTTCAAGAAACGCTACCGTAGGAGTGACTTGACGTTATGGGATTGTTTCCCGATAGAGAAATTCACTAAGCAAATGGACGGGAAAGGGACGACACGGGTATTGGTACAATCCGAAAAAGGGGAAATGATAATGGACGCCATCGGAAATGAATTGCGGACGGTACGTGTAGAGCCGGATAAATTAGTAAGCGATGTAAGGGAAATGTTCCATTCGGTACCGATGAACCCGCAGAGAGGACAGTTCTTCAAGGATTGCAACGTCCTGCCGCCTGCCGATTTCTTCCGTAAATGGTTCCCTATTACATGGAAAGTACGCCTGAACGCTTTTGTACGCCTGACCTGCCACCGGCTGGGCATCTATACATTCGCCAAACGGATGTTCATGCTGGTATATACACGGAAAGATGACAGGTAAGCGGTCAAAAAATGGCTATTGATTGAAATGACTACCTTCGCTGCGAACCAAATTTATAGAATTATGTATAACAGTGAAGATTTCGAAAGGTTTTTTACTTTCAGTACCAGACGGAGGCATTGCCTCATGGAGAGTCTCTCCAATCGTTTTGTGTCCTGTCTGGAACTTCATCGGAACTTTTTTCAAAAACATCTTTAACGGGTGTAGGGATTATGTTAACATGGTTCCTAGTAAAATCACTTTGGCTACCTGCCAATGTTAAATTCAAAAAACAATTAATTAACAAAACTCGGTTTAGGGTACTGAAAAGTGCCCTTTCAAAGGGGTATGCCCTAAATTGAGTACTTACGGAATAAATGAACAATATAATATTGTAAAAAAACTATTATCACATCATTTATCCTTCAATATCTTTGTCACTCTCGAAATAAAACCGTTACTTTGCATTAACGACATGTGATGAATAGAAAAAAGGGATGCTTATGGAAGATTTAGCAAACAAATATATCCGTTTTGATTGGGCTATGAAACGGTTGCTCCGTGACAAGGCTAACTTCGGTGTGTTGGAAGGTTTTCTGACGACGTTGCTCAATGAAGAAATCAAAATCAACAAGCTGTTGGAAAGCGAAAGCAATCAGGAGGATGAATTCGACAAGCAGAACCGGGTTGACTTATTAGCGGAAAACGATAAGGGTGAATTGTTTCTCATCGAAGTTCAAAACAATTCAGAATATGCTTATTTCCAACGTATGCTGTTCGGAACATCCAAATTGGTTACCGAATACATCAACCGAGGGAAAGGATATGGTTTTATCCGGAAAATATACAGCGTGAATATTGTTTATTTCAATTTAGGGAACGGCACAGACGTGGTATATCATGGTAAGACGGAATTCCGTGGCATACATAATGGGGAACTGTTGAACTTATCCCCATTTCAGAAGCAGAAGTTCAATGTGGATTCGGTAAGCGACCTTTATCCGGAATATTATATCCTGAAGGTGAATGATTTCAACAAATGGTCGAAAGTGCCGTTGGAACAATGGATTTATTTTCTTAATACAGGTAATATTCCTGCAGACGCAACGGCTCCCGGATTAAGTGAGGCACGAGA
>JAHLFB010000162.1 GCA_018884025.1 Candidatus Phocaeicola faecipullorum | reverse complement strand
TCCATTTTTGCGTTCAGCCCTAATGTATTACCCAATTCGAGGTAAAGGTCTGTGTAAGTAGATTTTTTGTAGCCTACATACGAGATTTCGATTTTATACGGACCTCCGGTACGCATACCTTGAATGGTATAACGTCCGTCCATATTGGTTACTGCTCCGTATTGTGTACCTGAAGGCTCATGTACAGCCAATACTGTTGCTCCGATAACGGCTTGTCCGGTTTCATCGATGACTTGTCCGCTTACGGCAGAAGTTGTTACTTGGGCACTGGCACATACGGTGATGGTGGTTGCCATTGCCGCCAAGAATAATTTGGATTGATGTAACATAATAATTGAATTAAAAATTTATTTAGTCGGTTATGTGTCGTTTGTTTTAGTTATCCTAAATCCAATCTGTTTTTACCGAAGCAAAATTAAATGTATTTTTATAAAGTAACAGCTTGTTTATGCTTATTTAACACTCCGAAAGGTGAAGATTCACACGTTTGTAACATGAAATGTAAAGAATGATTTCATTGGAATAATTATGTGTCTCACATTCAATTAGATATAAATTTGTTTTGGATGAAACAGGAATGTAACATGAGGCTTGAATAAGAATCGCCTCATGTCTATCCGTTTTTGTTTATCCTTGCTTGATTTTCTTCAGATACTCGGAAGGAGTGATGCCGAACTCTTCCTTAAAGCATTGGCGGAAGTAGACTGTGCTGTTGATGCCTACCTTGAACGCGATTTCAGAAATGTTGTATTTCCCTTCCAACAACATCTTTTCGGCAAGTTGCATCTTGATTTTACGGATGTATTCGTTGGTTGACATGCCGGTCAAGGCTTTTACTTTCCGGTATAAAGTCGAGTTGCTCATGCAAAGATGGCTGGCAAGGAAACTGATGTCAATTGTTTCTGTTGACGAAAGATTATCGGTGATAACGTGAGTTATTTTCTCTAAGAACTGTTGGTCGATTTTGTTTAATGAATCGCTTAAACTCGTATGTTTCTCTTCCAACTCTTTTCCTTGTTCTTGCGATATAGGCGTGCTTGAATATCGTTCGAATAGTCGTCTGCGTTGTGCCAGCAGGTTATTGATGCGGCTATGTAGTAGACTGGCACTGAATGGCTTGGTCAGATAAGAATCTGCTCCCGATTGGTAGCCTTCTTCTTTATCGCTTAATGTGTTTTTGGCTGTCAGTAGGATAATGGGAATATGACTGGTCCGTATGTCATTTTTCAATCGTGTACATAAAGCTGTTCCGTCCATAACAGGCATCATAATGTCGCTGATAATGATGTCTGGAATACATTCCAATGCTATTTCCACCCCTTCTTTTCCATTGTGGGCAGTTTTTACTTCATACAGGTCGGTAAAAGAGTCGGCGATGTAGTCGAGAATGTCTTTGTTGTCTTCCACTATCAGAATAACGGGGCGTGTGTTATCCGTTTGCTCTTGATTGGATACCGATGGCTGAGGAAGCGTATTTTGTGTATTTTCTTTTTCATTATCTCGATGAAGGGCAGAAGGGTATGTATTGGCTGCAACTAAACGGAGTTGGAATATGGTACCTTCATTAAGTTTGCTTTTTACTTCAATTTTTCCTTCGTGCAGGATTGTCAGGTTTCTGACCAATGCCAGTCCGATGCCTGTGCCTGAAGCTTGATGCTCGCTTCCTTCTTGATAGTAGCGGTCGAAAATGTGTGTGATGGCTTCCGGGCTGATGCCATATCCGGTGTCAGCCACATCAATTTCTAGATAACGTGTACCTTGTTCTTCTATCCATTGGGCATTGATGGTAATTTGTCCTTTTTCTGTATATTTCAAAGCATTGGATATCAGGTTGTCCAGAATGATTGTCAAAGCCTCTTTGTCGAAGTACAGCACCATTTCCTCTGCCTCTGTTTGGATTTGTATGTTGATGTGCGGATTTTGGTTCAGTTCTTTGTATTTAAGTCCGATTTCATAAACCAAAGCAGCGATATTTTCTCTGCATACGCATAACTTTTTGTTTTGAGTCTCTGTTTTGCGGAATTCAAGTATTTGGTTGACCAAGTCAAGCAGGCGGATTGCGCTTTGCCGGATGACATTGATGCGGTGTTTGTCCTTTTCTGTGAGGGTATTGCCTTCCATCATGTCTTCTAACGGACCGATAATCAGTGTAAGCGGAGTGCGTAGTTCATGTGTGATGTTCGTAAAGAAACGCAATCGCTCGTTGTTCAGTTGTTGTTCTTGCTCATGGTTCCATTTCTCTGATTTATAGAGATATTCCAAATTGATTTTACGCTTGTAAGCATTCAGTAATGCCCAAAGTATAATGATGCCGATGATTGTATAAATCAGTTTGGCTACCCATGACAGCCAGAAAGGAGGCATGACTTCGATGTTGCATGTCGAAATTTCATCAGACCATTCTTGGTTGCGTATTCTGGTTTTAATCATTAATTTGTACTGTCCGTAAGGAAGATTTCTGAATGTGACATTATTTTCTTCTGTAGAGGTATACCATGAGTCATTGAATCCTTTTAACATATATGCGTATTCCACTTGCTCAGCCAATGCATAATTGGGAATACAGAAAGAAATACTGAAATTGTTTTCTTGATGTTTAAGTACAATGTTTTTTTGGTTGGTAAGTTGATACATGTTCCCTTTGTCTTCTTGGGAAGAAAGCGGGGTGAGTGTTGTCAGTTTTATGAAAACTGCTTTTGGAGTGTTTTGAGGGACTAAGACTGATTCTGGATTGAAATAGCACAATCCGTCGGTTGACCCGAAATACAGATTGCCTTTTGGGTCTTTGCATACACTTCGGGTTGTGAAGCTGGCAAGCGGTACATTGTCTTTCTGATTGTAATGATAAAATACCGATTCTTTTACCTTGAAGCAACTGATGCCGTTATTGGTACTGAACCAGATGTTTCCGGCATTGTCTTCTGTAATGGCGCGGATGTGGGTATTGTTCAGTCCGTCAACACGTTGGTATATACGGTATTTTAATTCTGAAGATGAGGTAAAGCAAACCAAGCCGTCTCCGGTGGCTATCCATAGATTCTTTTTTGAGTCTTCATAGATGTGATTAATGGTGTTCGATGTAAATCCCGTTGATGTATTGAATGTTTCGATTAATTTCATGTCAGATGAATAGAGAAACAGTCCGCTTCCGAATGTTCCTACCCAAATCCTGCCTTGTGCGTCGGCTGTTACTTCCCTTACCAGATTTTCAGGTATGTCGATGTGTTTGATGATTGTTTTTGAATCTCTTGCAATTTGGTAAATACCGTTGCTGCTTCCTATCCACATAAGTCCGTTTGTATCTTCGAAAATGGAACGGACATCCATGTTTCTGAGATCGGAAGGTAAGATTTGTTCAAAGGATTTTCGGTTGCTGTCATAATATATGATGCCTTTACGGAAAAGTCCGAACCATAAATTTCCTTGCGAATCGCAATAGGCTGTTTGTATGGAATTGGCATTGCCATTTTGTTTCTTGTCAGAATAAACGGCAATTCGTTTCCCTTTTTCTAATACGTTGATTCCTCCTCCGTCTGTGCCTACCCATAATTTACCTTCGTGGTCAATGCATACGGCACTGGCGATGGGATTTGTCAGATTGCTCTCTGACAGTTCTTTGGAATAGTGGTAAGTATTGAATAAGGTCGTGTTGTTGCTGAGGAAGTTGATGCCTCCTCCCCAAAGTCCTGCCCAAATGTTATCATACGAATCTTGGAAAATGCAACGTACAGTGGAGCTGCTTAATGTATATTCATCGTCTCCTTTGGTAATAAAGCGGAATTCAGTTTGCCTGGATGAAGAGAAGAAATGTTGTGAGAGGTCTAAGATGGCAATTCCTCCAAATTCCGTAGCTATCCATAATTGCTTGTCGTTAAGTTGGCGGATGTCATAGATGGTATTAGACAATGGGTTGCCTGACATCCCGAAGCGGACAAAATTTTTTTGCTTTGGATTGAATAAAGCCAGCCCTCTGTTTGTTCCTATCCAAATACCTCCGGTTTGGTCTTGATAAATGCAAAGAACTTCATTTCCGGGAAGTGATTCCGGTTTTTGTGCGTCATGCCTGAAGTTTTCCACTTGTTTGGTCTTTAGTGACAAGATGGTCAGCCCTTCGTTGCGGTGTCCGATATAAAGATTGCCTTTTCCGTCTTCTAAAGCAGTCCAAACATGATCGCCAGATAATTGAGGGATTGTTTCTTTATTGTAGTGAATAAATTTTCCTGTCTTTTTGTCTAAATAGTCTACGCCTTTCCAGTAAGTCGTAATCCATAAATTGCCGTCTTTAGCCGGAAAGATGCCTGTTACGTCATCCGTTGCTAAACTGTTTGGATTGTTGTCGTCGTGCCGGTAGATAGTGAATGTATTGGTTTCGTAATTGAAAGCGTTCAGTCCTGCCCGTTGGGTACCGATCCATAAAATATTTTCTTGTGGGTCATCCAATAGACAGTTTAGTTCATTACCCGTTATTCCTGTTTCATTTTTCTCTGTTTTATAGAATGCCGTAAATTCAGTCCCTTCTAATTTGTTTAATCCTTCTTCGGTGGCAAACCATAAGTAACCGTTTTTGTCTTCCGCAATGTCTACGACATAGTTATTAGATAACCCGTCTTCCAATCCTAAGCGTTTTACGGTATAAGTTTGTGACCAGCATTCCAATATGCAAAACAAACAAGCAAACAGAGTCAAATGTTTCATAGGTAACGATGTGTTAATTAAAAGATTGTCTCAAAATAATAATCATTTGTCATTCTGAACGAAGTGAAGAATCTTGGAAACAGAAGTTGATGCATGCGAGATTGGCTTCGTTGAACGTTGTTTCTTCGCTTTGCTCCCTTAGATTTGCGCAGTGAAAAGAAATACGGCTGAAATGTTTACTTTTGTTGTGTGAAAGAAACAGGCCAGCCAACCGTCAAGGTAAACCATGCTCGCTCTAGATATACTCTATATTCTGTTTTGG
>JAHLFB010000161.1 GCA_018884025.1 Candidatus Phocaeicola faecipullorum | reverse complement strand
ATTCTCAATAATCCGGCTAACCAAATTACCAAAGAGGACTGGCAAAACCTGATGCAGGTTTACCTTGATTACACGGTCCGTAACAACCAGTCATTCTATCTTCGAATTCCGGGGAACGACAGAATTGACATATTTTCCACTGTGCGTTTTGCTACAGAAAAGCCTCGCCGCCGACCATTTAACAAGCCGAAATTGGAAGAAGGCAAAATATCTCAAGCTCGTATTGTACGATATTTATGCGCATTGATTGCACGTGATGACCATTCACTTACCATCAATGGCGCTCAGCGTCAGTATTTCAAGATAATTTCTGATGTCGTAGATGCCCTTTGGAATACATTGACCAGTGACAAATATAAGATTCTTCAGGTAGGACAACGTCTGAACGATAACGGGAAATTTGTTAATGAAAAAGACAACGCTCCACGTTTCAACCTGAATGATCTATGTTTCAAGCTATATGACGACGTGTATCTGTGTGACACTAAAGCAGATGCTGGTCCTCATTCAGTATGTCTTCGACCTATTGGTAATAACTTCAAACGGTTCTCGCCTTATCTCGAAGGCGGCATTCCGGTTGAACTTAGAGAAGAACTGCATGAACAATGGAATGTATTCCCTTACTATGTTGGTTCTAGCAAAAAGGAAGGTGACAGAGAATCAATTGAAGCATGGGCGAAAACACATCGGGCATTACTATGGGATCATAATATTTGGGGTACAGATGGTATATTTTCTGACCGTCTGGAGGATATTCATGCTTTCCCGAATCTATTCATTCAGCAGGAACACACAGCTCAAGTGGATAAGAATGTTGCTCGTGGATTACAATCTAAGTTCAAAGACCATACCATTAATATCCTTGCATGCTCAACAACGATGGAGATGGGTGTAGACCTTGGTAACCTGGAAGTCGTAATGCTTTCAAGTGTCCCTCCAATGCCGGCCAATTATAAACAGCGTGCTGGACGAAGCGGTCGTAACAACAAAATACGAAGTGCCTGTATCACACTTTGTAGTTCTGACGTGATTGGTCTCCGTACTTTGAGTAACCCGATTGAAAAGATTATAAACCGACCAGTACGAGTTCCTACTGTAGATTTAATGAGTCCGCAAGTAATACAGCGTCATGTTAATTCTTTCCTTGTCCATTCCTTTGGTGTATTTACCGACGGATCGAACGGTGGACGTCTTACTCAGAAAGTTGCAGATTACTACACTCCTTTTGAGGTACGAATCAGCAACGGAAAAATTCTTATATTGAAAAACGGTACAAACGAAACAGACCCAGATGATTTATTAGGTGATCCTAAAGGTACTATGTATGAGAAATTCAATATCTTATGCTCAAAACCTTTGGATAAAGAAATCAGAGAGGATCTGACCAAACTCCTGAAGGGAACATGTTATGATGGTAATCTTACTCAGGTCGTAAAAAATGCACAAGATATAAATGACAGATGTTATGCCGAGTTACGCAACAAGCTGGTTGACTACAAAACGGCGTTCTCCGGTAGCGGTAAAATCAGCGATAGGTTCCGTATAAAGCTAAAAATGCAATACATTGAAGTGTTATACAAACGACTTCTCAATTTCTGGGCAACCAGTAGATTCACTCCTAACGCCAACATGCCGGTTAATGTGCTCACTCTCGACTTGAACAGTAACGGTAAGAAAGACTTCTTCACTCCGATGACATCATCTAACCCCTCCTATTCTTTACGTGATGCCATCGCACAATATGTGCCGGGTAATAGTGTTGTAGTAGATGGTGTGGTATATTCTGTTCGAGGTATCGAAGTAACTAATATGTATGATGACAACCATAAGGCATACAAAACCATCTATCGTAATAGTGATAAGACTGTTATTGACGATCCTAACCTCAGTAACCAAATCAGGTGGTCTGTAAATAATGCGAACGGACTGGAGATGATTCAACCGGTTGGTTTTATGCCTGATATGAACGAAAACAGAACTCGAATTATGGACAACAATGTCTATACAAGAGTGAGTGCACAGTTGATTGATGCCGACGATTGGCCCAATCACGTGACTGAACCACATCTGTTTTCTGTTCGTCGTAATAATGAATCAGGCAATGCCAAAATTCTCTATTACAATGAAGGAAAAGGTTATGGATATTGTTTCTGTCCACGATGTGGAAGGACGGTTGTGGAGGAAGAAGTGGCTGATAAGGAAAATCCATTAAAATTTCCTGTCGAGTTTAACCCTTTACGTCCATCAAAAAAAGAAGAACAGACACAAAAGCCTAATTATCATTTTGCCATTAGCGGAAAAGAAATGCGTAAGAGCTGCAGTTGTTCTAATGACATCTCTAAAATAAAACGCAATGTTATTATTGGTGACATGATTCAGACAGATTTTAGCGAAATACGCATCCGACATAAAGGTATGAACAGGTGGATGTCCAACCGTGATGAAGAAGAAAAACTGCTTTTCACACTTGGAATGGCATTCACCCAGACACTGGTGGATATTTTAGG
>JAHLFB010000160.1 GCA_018884025.1 Candidatus Phocaeicola faecipullorum | reverse complement strand
AAAGCGGCAAGAGACCGAACGATGAAAGCACTTAAAGAAAAAGAAAATTATGTGGAGGATTAACCTATGATAAAAAAGCCATTAACAAATAATGATATAAAGAAAGAAGCCCAAAACAGATGTAATAAAAGATATTCTTATTTACATAACAACGCCTTTTTTGATGGTTTTATTGACGGTGCTGAATGGCGAATCGATTCAGTCTGGCATGATTGCAATGACAGAAACGTAGCAATTAATAACAAGGATGAAGTTGTATTGCTTCTTGAAAATGGTAAAATAGTGGAATATGAAGATAATTGGGAAGAATATTATTGCCTTGTTTTAAAATGGGCTTACAAAAAAGATTTATTACCAAATAAGAAGGATTAAACAATGACACCCGATGAAGTAAAACAACAGGCAATAGCGATTTTGAAAGACATTATACAGTTCTATCAGCCTGTATATGCAGACGGAATTATAACGGAATTTGAACAGCGTTTAAACAGTATTTAAATGGTATTTAAAGAGCGTTTAAGAGCGAAAGGAAGAGCAAAGCCCCAACAACCGCATAACGTGTTGCCGGGGCTTTCTTATTAATCAGGTGAACCAAGATAATATATAATAGCTTCGTGTTGCTTAGGAGTAAGGCTCCTTTGCCTTTTGCAGTAATGTAGTTCCGCAAGCCGCGCCTGAAGCTCCGTGTTCAGGTCTATCCAGCGTTTCAACTGGGTGATGGCACTTCGGGGTGTGCTGTTCGGGAAATACTGTAATGCAAGTTCTTGTATGTATATAGCTTTCATGTTCGTCGATTAATAATTAATAATGAATAATTAATAACGGGTGGATGACTTCATTTTTCATTCTTCATCATTAATTATCATCAAGGTTGGGGACTTTCCTCTTTCTTCGGTTTCTGTTCTACACGTTCGTATTTCAATGTGCCGAGCATGTTCTTCAGCGTAGTTCCGCCGGTGAACAGGATTCTCTTCTTTTCGATAAGCCCGGTATGGTACTCCTCTTTCGTGGTTGTTCCGCTACCGCTAAGGCTTACACGCAGCGAGCATAGTTCGCCTAGACGTACTATTTCGCCATTTGCCAGGCAGTCGGATACAACGTCTTCAAGGGCTGTGAGTACCGCCATCACGTCCGCACGTGTAACGGTACACATCTGCTGTATGCGTTGCGACAATTCCCTGATACCAGCTTCGCCCCTGGCTTGTGCCTGTGCATAAAACTTGCCCTGTACTTCAGGTGACGCAGGATCTTTTCTTTCAACTACTGAATAGGTCAATGCTTTGTCCATGTGTGTTTAAGTTTTTAAGTTTGTTAGTTTTTGAGTTTATTTTGTAGCTACACTGCAAAACTATGGATAAGCCACCATACACAGTGGTAATGAACGCTTTATGAGGCATTTAATTGCATTATATTGTAAAAATAAGTATTTTTGTGGAAGTAATAAAGGATTGTTGTTTGTTTTTCAGGGTAATATGGGTACACAAAGGAAAAACCGGCAGAAGATTGTCGGCATGAGCTACGCATTCAGAGTAGCGGATATTATTTCCATTTACGATATGCACGCACGGAGCGGACTTTCGAACCGTGAAATCTTACGCCGTTACATATGGCCGAAATACCATATATGCGAGAAAACCTTCTATAATATAATAAACGCCTCTGCCGACGAAAGGATTTTGAACCGTGTGGAAGAGGCACAGAGACAGTTGAGTTTGAGTTTTTAGTTGTAAGTTGCTAACATCAACCAACTAAAGAACTTAAAAACTATCGAACAGAGTGCATGTATAGTCGGTAATATCTTCTATCAGTTCTTCGTGGTTGTGGTTCGTTGATGATGACGAACGTTGCCACATGGTGATTGTTTTCTTCTGGTCTTCTGTCATGGCTTCGAATCCTTTCATGTGGTTGTCTATTGCGTCCAGGACGGTGAATCTCTCCATCGCATCAGTGCGGAATATGCTTCCGTCCGCTTCACTGCCTTTATATTGCTGAATGATGTGGAAACGTATCGTAGGGCTGCAGCGTTGTGCGTTTCCGCCAAGTGTCTGCCAGTTGAACGGCATAAGCTCTATGAATATAGCCGGAGTGGCGAAAGGTGTTTCCTGCTCTATGAATTCTACCTGTTCGTTCCAGAGGTCTATATGCTTTATAAGTTGATTGCCTTCGGTATCGGTCAGCTTTTTCAGATGATCCGTGAGTGATGTGTATAGGAATGTTCGCATATTAGTTTGTGAGTTTTTTAGTTTTTAGTTACGAGTTGACAAGTTGACGAGTTGACAAGGTAGCCGTCCGGATGGAGAACCTTTCTATTAACTTGTAACTGGAGCCTTGTCAACTGAATATTTCTATTGCGTTTTTCTCCGCTATTTCCTTCAGCAGTTTTTCCAGGTCCGGATGATTGCCGATGAACTGACGTTTCGGAATTGTTATCTTGTCGCCTGTCTTTTTCATCGCCATATACTTGTAGAACTTGGCTTCCTCAGTCAGTTCACGGTTGCGCCTGTTGTTGCGCAGCTCTCCGTTTTTCTTTCGCTGGAAGCGTTCGGAATATGTCGTGGCTGTTCCTGCTTTCGGCCGCTTGCTGCCTACAATGGTTATGTATTTCCACCAGAAGTATTTCTTCATCCGTGAGGTTACGGTTATTGTTCCGCCCTCATTGTGGATTCTGGCGTATGGTACTGTAGTCTGGAACAGAACGCTGTCACGGTCCGTTATCTTGGCCGTAATGGAACGGCGCAAGGTACCGGACTGAACGAGCAGGCCGCGCGATTCATCGTCATTGTACTTTCTTCTTGCCCATTTCTGATTGAAGAATGCCTGACGATTAAAGTTTGCATCGAACTCATCGGCTGCTTCCACCTTAATATCTTTCAGTGTCTTGCTGATGTACCGGTCAATGCGTTTCTGCAATTCTTTGTTTATATCGGTTGGTGTTGGCATGGTTTATAAGGAATCGGTGTTATTGGATGAAAAAGATGCCCCGGAAGACTGGACTCGTGCCGTCATGTTTCTTGCAGCGGAAGGCTACCTTGAGGAGCGTAACGGCTATTTTGAGATAACCTATAAAGGTAAGGCGTTGGCTGACAATGGTGGCTTTGTCCGCAAGCACAGACGCGAGCGTGTTCTGTTTTATTGTACCGTCATAGCCGCGGTTTGCGGTTTTGCCGGACTGATTGTCTCGCTTGTAGCACTCGTTTGCCAGATAAACGGATAGGGCGTATGCTTCAAAACGCTTCTCATCCAATGTGCTGTTTTTCTTTCTCATAACCTTTGTTTTTTAAATAATTAATCGTATATTTGCAATGGGTAGCATTGAAGTACCGCACCTGATTTGTAGTTCAGGAACGTATGGGCTTCTTTACTACCCTTTTTTTATACCTTTTACAACCTCTTCAAAGTTGTCGGAGATACTATGAAGTATTATTTCTCCCCATTTGTATTCCCTGGCTATAATCCAGCTTTTATCTCCTGCCACTTCACATTCAAATATATGAGACAGCTTAACACCTTTTTTCAATTCTTTTTCTTTATGGTTTTCAACTTTTCCCAAATAAACGGCTTCCGTTAAAATTTTCTCTATGTCTAAAAGCATAGAGTTCTTTGCAAAATAGTGTTTATGAGGTTGGTTTGTCCATTCCCTCAAAGAAGCTCCTGATATGAGTATTGGTTGTGGTAATTCATCGCGTACAATTTTTTTTCCTTGCAATGGCTTTGCCATTCGCCTTATTTTCCCGGCATTTCCTTTGGTGGCTTCTCTCAATATTCTGCACGCCCGGCACAGCTCGTTATCCGGGACTTTTGCAAGCTTAATGCTGCCTCCTGAATACGGACATTCCTTACATCGACTTATGGTATAGGCATTGTAGGCAGGAAATGTAGTCATCTTCTTGCCCGGATTGTACATGAACATTTCCTGATGCTTTCCGGCTGTAGCCTGGCTGCCTAAGTTCATGGCCTGTGTTTCGTCACTCAGCGGATATTTGTCTTTGCGTACCTGAACAACCGTGCAACGGCAGTTCCAACCGTTAGGTGGGAAATATTTATCCCAGAACTTGCTTGTTATAGGTAGTGTAATGCCATGCAGACGCTGATGTGTCTTTCTAACACGTAAATCTCCGACAGTACGGTATTGCAGATAGTAGTCCTCGCCGTCCTTCTCGAATTCCTTCCACCTGGCGGCCATGTATGCGCTGCTCTTTGCAAACTCATATTCCACTTTCAGGTATTGGCCGTTATAGGATTTGTTAATCGTTTGGACGCTGTTTAGGAACTGATTAAACGGTATTAAATTTCCTTCGGAATCAATAAGTGAAGGAAACGCTTCGTTCAGTTCATGGAAGGTCTTGATACCTGAGAAAATGTAGTTGGATTCCTTCAGGCGTTGGACTGATATTTCATCGAGCGAAACTTCTCTTATACTTACGTCAACAGCATTATCAAGTACCAATTTATGCCTTTCTATAAATGCTCTTACATTATCTTTATTCAATAGCTCAATAGCATCTTTTGAAGGATTGTCATATACGGTTTCCATCATTTTATCAAAGATTCTCGGCATTCCTGAATCGTTAGGGACTGAGCCGTTGCCCATATTCAGGATACTGACGGCACGTTCGTCCTTCAGATGGGCTATATATGAATAGTCAAGTATTTCTTTAGGATAAATTTTACCTCTGAGGATTCCTGATATCAACTCTGCCTCATACTCTGCTCTGTTTGTCGCCGCATATTCCGACAGTTCTTTTTTTACCAGTTTCCTGTCAAGTTCTACGTTCCATTCGTGTTCTACATGGTCGTATTCAGGATTAATAACAGAGTCGATATAATGGGCGAGTTCGTGGAGTATGGCATTATCCTGTGCAGACCATCCCCATCCTACGGCTTTTTTTTGATACCCTCTATATCCGCCAGCTTTTTTAATGGCGGCATTGTTGTTGACATTGATGACTTTGCCAAAAGCATTGTAGTTGGCAAATACCAATCCTCTCTTTGTCTTTCCGCCTAAGTTTTTTTCTTGTATCCTTGGTAATTCAAAACCTTGTTTTAACAATATTTCGGCTGCTTCTTCTGCCACATCCCTTGTTTCTGGGTCTTTGATTACGGAAGCCCATTCCTTGGCCTTTTTTCTTATATCGTCGTAGTCCTTAGAAAGTACAATCCCCGGTTCTTGGAATCCGGCAAGGCTCCTATATCTCTGATGCAGCCCCTTATAATCATCGGGGCTTAATCGAAAAAATCATTACCTACAGGCTTTACCAGTTGTGCAGTTCTGTCCTGTTTCTTCTCTATGACAGGTATATTGTACTTCTCAATCCAGTATTGCGGCTCTATATCGTAGTATCGCAATAACATATCTTCTACCTGACGCTGCTGTTCCGGAGTGTAGTCTATGCTTTCATCCCAGTCGAAACGAAATCCGGCTACGGGGAATCCGTGGTCTATCATCTTCGGAATAAGTTTCCAATTGATGATATCACGGATAAAATCGGCATCCTTCTGTACAAGGTTGTTAAGCATATCCTGATGTACCTGGCTCTGGCTGAGCGAAGCGCCGTCTTCCATTGTCATCGTAACAGTAAGCAGACCTTTTGAAATCTCGCTATTGCAGCGGTCTATGCGCTTGTCATAAACATTGAAACAGTCTGTGCGGCTGCTCTCCTTAATGTCTATGGTGGTTCCTTCAGGGAACAGACCGTAAGCTGCTGCACCCATATCGGCAAGCAGACGTTCTATCTTGTCAAGGTCCTTCTGGTCGCGTGAGGTGGTTGTGGCTATACGGACAGGCATTCCGAAAATCTCTCCGAACATATCCCAAAACGATGCCATATTCTTTTTCGGGATTGTATGTTGTGCGCATTTCAGAAACAGCCCTAAATCGAACGGATCTCCGACTTCGATACACCAGCGTGACATATCGGAGTTACGATAATCATAACCGCACTGCCATGTAGAATTCTCGTTCGGGACGATAACTCCATATTCCGGAATAACATGTTTGCGTGGCACTACCTTAATGCCACTGTAGGCAGGTTTTCCGTCAACGTCTATGATGTCGCCCAATTCTATCAGTGTGCAGCCCCAATATCTTGCGTTCAGGCATTCTTCCATGAAGGCTTTGAACCATGGAGCTTCAAACAGCTCTGAAACTTCAGGATTCTCTTTTCCGGATTTATCTACCAGCTTAAAAGACTTGTTAAGAGTAAATCCGTTACGCTGCTCAATACAGCCGCTAACGTGCATATCTACATTCACGTCTGTATAGACGTTTAGCAATGGCACACGGTTTGGGTAATCCACATTGATTGCCATTTGCCATGCCTGTCGCCATGTACGCAAGTCTTTACGTGTAAGAGCTTCGGTAAGTAACTGTAGTTTTACGGACATGTCTTTCACCTGGCGGCGGTCGGCTGCACTGTTGATGTTGTATTTCTTTCTTCTTCCTACCATATATAATTATTCTTTGTGCCGGTGCCGATTCGCACTGACAGTGATTCTACTTCTCCTGTTTCCGGATCTGTAATCGGTGGCAGATTCATACTGACCTTACCTGACTGGACCTGTTTCAGGAAGTCGGTTGCTTTTTCGTATTGTTCCTTCCTTACTTCGTAGCCCATACGTTGGGATAATGACAGAACCATATAATAGAGTGCGATGTCGCATACCAGTCCAATAAGGAGCAGGGAACGTTTATCGTCTTCGGTAGCGTATGCGGCTGTCATATCGTACTTATCTGCAATGTAAGAGTTGATTTCTTCCATTGCACGTGTCTCAGCCTTGAGACGGTTATTTTCGTTGCACTGCTTTAGGATGTTCAGGGCATCGGCTGATATCTGTATGTAGTCTTCTTGTGTTATGAACATGATGTATGAGTTTTTATTTATTAGTTTTTAGTTACAAGTTGACGAGTTGACAAGGTTCCGTCCGGATGGAGGCCTTGTTACCTTGTAACTGAAGCCTTGTCATCTGGAATTACCAACTGTTCTTTGGCGGTTTTCTTACTCCGATTCGCGGCTGATGTGTAGCCGTTCTAGTCTGTTTCTCCAGTTTATACAGCGCACCTTCGCAAGCGTCGGGGCCGTCATCATGTGCACGGCTTCCTTGCTCTACTGCCAGTGTCTGCTCTATCATCGTCTTCATATCATTATCATCCTTATACTTCTCATTGTACCAAACGAAGCCTCGTTCCCATAGTGGTGACATGGCTTCCATACGGGCGAATTTATCAGGTTTCTTCCTGGTATCCGGTGTGATGGGGAGCTGATAACCTCTTATCTCGCCCTCACGTTCGAATTCATCAAGAATCATATCCTGCATGAAGTTGGCTTCCATGTATAGTGTAATTACCGCATTTTCCGGAATACTCTCATACAGATCATACAGCCAGCGGACCATTTCGCCCAGTCCGCACTGACGGCAGAAGGCACGTATTATGTGCCGTTCTGAAGGTGTAGCAGTCTTAAGCCCTTTCTTCGGGCGGCCTATCATGGCGGCTGCCTTGTAGTCGTTCTTGCCCGTATTCTTCCACGAAGGATCGACATAGACAATAATCTGGTCGTACAGGTGGAGTTTGAGCATCCGTTTGTATCTTATCCACAACTCAGAGAATACGGCTCCTTCGGTGATAGGATTGTTCATATATTCTTTCTGGTATGAGCGGTACCCCATGAATTCTTCAACACCTTTCAGGTATTCTTTGGTATAACGCTCCGGCCATGAAGGATTGCCTTCACGGTCGGTGGCGTTGACAGAACTGGTGTGTACCGTCTTGGAATCAATAATGCGCTGAAGTACGGAATTGCGGCTGATAAGGTTCCCCACCATTATGAAGCGTCCACCTTTGCCGCCAAAACATCCGAACAGGGCTTCCTTAACCCACTTCGTCATTTCGCGTACACGAGCCTCGGAACGACACATCTCGTCATCGTCCAAGTCATCTACGACAATGTAGTCGGGACGCATCTCGCGGAATCGAAGTCCACGAGGTGACTGTCCGCGACCTCTTGAGAAAAAAGCACAGTTATCTTTTGTGACGAACTCACCTTCGGCCCACATGCCGGAGTTGTATTGTTCGCCAAAATCGTCTATTATGTATTGGTTGTATTGCAGTTCTGCCTGCAAGTCGCCTAACAGGGCATCGGCATTATCTTCACTCTTGCCTACCAGTACCATCACATGCAGCTGACCGTTGAATTTCAGCCACAGCGGAATACCGACATCGAGGTGAACAGACTTCGCATGCCCACGAGGCCACTTGAAGACAGCACGCATATTGGGATGAGACATTACATACTTCGCAGCATCATTGTGGAACTTCGCATTTCCACATTCGCAGTAGTGGCTAAGGTATCGCTGGCAGAAATAATCGTAGTCCTTCAGGGCTTTGGCAATATTGGCCTTCCGCTCTGCCTCTGTTTCGGGGCGGCGGCTCAAAGTGTAGCGGAACAGTTTCTCGTTATGTTCCTTCCACTTGGCCAGGGCTTCCTTCTTCTCTTCTGCTGTCATTTTGCAACGAATTTAATTTCCATAAAATCAGTGTGCAGACGATTAATCAGCTTGATGACATCATCAGTCAGGTCGGGATAATCCTCACGGTGTTTCACCATCCATGTTTCAAACTCAATGAAGGTATCAACCTTATTGACTAGGGTTGTCTGACTGTTGATTTCCTTTAAGCCTTTAGCAGCCTTTATGAGGCTGTCGCTCATACGGCTTAATCCCTTCTCATCTGTTTCAGCAGAATCTATGGCATCGCCTATCTTTCCAAGAACTTTCGAAGTAATCTCTTCCTTGCTCATGTTCCTGGAAGCCTTCTCTTCTTTCCAGCCTTCCTTGTTAATCCAGCGGCTCAGTGTCTGACGGCAAACCTTTGTCAGACTCAGTATCTGTTCCGTCGATACACCTTTCATGTAGAGGTGCTTCGCTACTGCTTTTTGCTCATCTTTTCCGTTTGCCATTGTAATTTGGGTTTGTTGTTTATAATCAGGTTACAAGTTAACGGGTTGACGAGTTGACAAGGTTGCCATCCGGATGGAGAGCCTTGTCAACTTGTAACTGAGACCTCGTTGACTAAAGGAACCTGACGCAAAACTACTTGATAATAGCCTGTAAAAAAAAGAAGCGTGAACAGGTTACAGACTATTGTGGACGTGTTACACAGTTGCTTGCAAACGTTACACACTTTTTTCCGAATGCTTTGGCGGCTGCCTAAATTTGCCGAAAAAGAAACGGAAATGAACAGAATAAGAATAAGCAATGAAACGCTGAATCAGTATGGCACCTGGATAAAAACAGAAGGTGTGGACTTGACTCAGTTCAAGCGAAATCCCGTATTGCTATGGATGCATGAGCGTGGTAAAATCATAGGTTGTATTAAAAACATAAGCGTAGAGAATAACGAGATTACCGGTGAACCTTACTTCGACGAAGTGACCGAAGAATCGCGTCAAGCGAAACAGCAATGGGAAAAAGGCACTCTACGTATGGGTTCACCGAGGTTTGAAGTCATAGAATTGTCTGACGCACCCGAATTGCTGAAGCCTGGCCAGACGCGGCCTACCGTGACGAAATGCAAGCTGGTAGAATTTTCCATGGTCGATATTGGCGGTAATGATGACAATATCAGACTATCGCGCGATGGGAAAGACATCCTGCTAAGTAAAACCGGAGACAATACGGGCGATGTATTGCCTGTTCTTAATAACGTAAAAAAACAAAACAAAATGAATGAACTTAAGACAATCGCTCTGATGCTTGGATTGGCTGAAGGAGCAACGCTGCAGGAAGTGCAGCAGAAAATCAACGTGATTCTTGGTTATCAGTCGGCTAACGCTACATTACGCACTGAACGTGACGACCTGAAAAAGCAGTTGGAAACTATGCAGATGGCAGGTGTAACCGCTCTTGTGGATGATGCGATTAAAGCCGGCAAGATTGATGCTACAAAGAAGGATCACTTCATCAATTTAGGCAAGAGTGTAGGTCAGGAATCGCTGAAGCTGACTTTCGATGCTATGCACGCAAGTGTAAAACCTACTACTGTTATCAATGCAGGAGGTAATGGTGGAGCAGCAAACGGCAAGTATCAGAAACTTTCGGAAGTTCCTTTGGAGGAAATGAAGCTGATGCGTAAGGAAGATCCGCAGGAATACAGGCGTCTGTACAAACTGGAATACGGCGTTGACTGTCCGGAATTGTCTATTTAAGTTACAAGAAAACAGTTACAAGGCTTCAGTTACAAGTTAATAGAAAGGTTCTCCATCCGGACGGCAACCTTGTCAACTTGTCAACTCGTAACTAAAAACTAACAAACTAAAAAACTTAAAAACTCAAAAACTCATAGAATATGGGAAAGATTACAATTTTTTCGAAGTTGATTATCAACATGTTTATCGGGGTTGTGCTGGCGCAATTCCTTGGTGTACCTGAAGCGTATGGTGCAATAGGTGGTGCCGTAGTGCCTTTGGCAGCCGGTGCTTTTATGCCTGCCGGAAGTTTGTGTGAAGGTGTATTTACAGAAATATGGACGGGCGAGCTGGTTAAACAGCTTCGTGGAGGTATGACTGCAAGCTGGCTGGACGGTGTATCTGATTATTCGGCTGCTGTTAATAATGAGGTTATTCACCTGGTAGATGTTGGCGGTGATCCTGATGTGCTTATTAATAATACGACTTATCCTATACCGGTTCAGGATTTAGGAGACGGTGATATAGCATTAGGCCTTGACAAGTTCCAGACTAAGAAAACTGTTGTTTCGGATGATACTCTTTTTGCTATATCATACGATATAATCGGAAGTGTGATAGAACGTCATGGTGACGCTATTACTATAGCGAAATTCAAGAAAGCTGCCCATGCTGTAGCTCCACAGAGCAATACAGACACAACACCAGTTATTCCAACTACAGGTGAAAAAGATGCTAGCGGACGTCAGAAATTAACTCGTAAAGACATAATATCATTAAGACGTGCTCTTGATGCTAAAGGTTATCCTCCAACAGGTAGAAGACTGGTTCTTTGTTCAGATCACGTAAATGATCTTCTTGAGGACGATCAGACTTTCCGCGACCAATACTACAATTATACTACCGGTAAAATCATGAACATGTACGGTTTTCAGATTTTCGAATTCGAAAACTGTCCGTTCTATACAAAAGAAGGAACTAAGGTAGCATACAAGACTACTCCGGGAGAAACAGACCACCAGGCATCATTCTGTTTCTATACTAAGCGTCTGTTCCGTGCTCAAGGTAGCACAAAAATGTACTACAAAGAAGCTACAACTAACCCGGACAACCAGGCTAACGAAGTAAACTTCCGTCACTACTACGTGGTGCTTCCAAAGAAGAATGAGGCTATAGGTGCAATCTATTCATGGGACGGTACAACAGCCCAGACTAAGGGAACAGCCACAACCAATGATCAGAACTGGGCTGAAGCAAGACGTGCTGCTGCACTTGATGAAGAATCATTGCAGGAAGGCGGACAGCAGGCTGCAGCCGGTGGTGATGAACTTGATGTATAGGAGGTGACGCATGGAGCCAAGAGGTTTAAGGAATTGTAATCCGGGAAATATCCGGATTACAAAAGACAAATGGCAGGGATTGCGTCCTCAGCAGACAGATAAGAGTTTTTTTCAGTTCACCGAAATGAAATGGGGTTACAGGGCATTGATTATCACATTGCAGAACTATCATCGTAAGCACGGATGCCGTACTATTGCTGATTATATTAACCGTTGGGCACCATCCTGTGAAAACAATACAGGAGGCTATATAAGCAGTGTATGCAAGGACATGGAAGTTCCGAACAGCTACGTTCCTAACGTCGATGATAAGGCTACTATGTGCGCTTTTGCAGCCGCTATTTCACAAGTGGAAAACGGTGTTCCGGCAGTGATGGCCGACATTGAGGCTGGCTGGAACTTAATCTGATTTGATTATGGGAGCATTGGAAATTCTTATGTGGCTCCTGCCAACCGGCTTTTTGTCAAGCCTGGTTACATGGGCAATATCACGCAAGACATACAATGCCCGTAACCGTAAGGAACAGGAGATAATCTATAAGGAGCTGTACGAAGCCCAAGGCCAGACGCTCCTTAAAATTCAGGAAAACTACAGTTGTTTACAGAACAATTATCTAGAAATTAATGAGAAACAGAATAGAACTATGCGAATCCTGCAAAGGATCTCTCAGACGGTTAAGCGTTGTCGTTATTATGACAAGTGCCGTGTGCCTTACGAGTTGCGGCACTTCGGCTGCATCGAGGAAAACAACAAGCCACTCGGACAGCCTGACAACGGCAAGGAAGGTGACCACTTACGAGTCGGTACCGAAGAGGACGACGACGCTGGCGGTATCTGCCGACCGCCTCCTTAATGTGACAAGATTGCCTGAAGGATATGGGTATTACGTTCCGGCTTCTGACAGCACGGGTGTAAATATCAATATCACTTCCGACGGTATGGGCGGTGTCAATATCACTGCATCAACGGATGAATCACTCAGGCAGACTATCATAGAGGAGGAAACGGCCACGAGGATAAGGGACGAAACAGAATCCTCGAATGAGAAACAGAAAACCAATAAAACCGTATGGATAACAGTCGGCGTACTCTTGGCGATTGGCGTTTATGTGGTGATTAAATGGTGTTTAAACAGGATTTAAATGATTATTAAAAGGTGACAAGGCTTCAGTTACAAGTTGACAAGGCTTTAGCTTCGCTGACCGTTGGTTCATCCGAATGGAGAACCTCGTTACCTTGTCGACTCGTCAACTTGTCAACTTAAAAACTAACAAACTCAAAAACTCAATAATATGGCAGATACAAGTAACGGATTGATGTTCGGTCTTGCGCAAGTGATGTTCGCACCTGACCAGGGCGAAGAAGTGGAATTGGGATGGATTTCTGAAGAAGGACTTTCGCCAAGCGGCTCGGCTGCAAGCTTCACAGATATCTATGCGGCACAGGTAACTGACGGACCTGTTGACTCTATCATGAGCAATCCGGGCAGTGACGCGTTCGACATGACGCTTATACAGTTGAAGGCGGACAACCTGTCGAAGATTTTCGGAGGCAAAGCTGAAGCTGACGGCTCATGGACACCGCCGTCATCGTTCGTCAAGACAGGCGTGGTGACATTCAAGGCTCATTCCGGACACAGCATGAGGATATTCAAGGCACGTGTAAGCAAGAGCCAGTTCCAGAACGGACTGAACATGAACAATGTCATGGGTATAGGCATCAATGTACAGATGCTGAAGGATGCCGACAAGGAACGAAGATTCAGAATCTATCCTCCGGGAGTGGATCCTGACGGAGCGGACGAAACAGCAGACGCGGCAGGATGATGGAAAACAGGGTTATAGAATTAATGGCGGCTAATGCTCTCGTTGACGGGGGCATAAGCCTTCCGCTTAAAACGGTACTCCGTGAAAAACCTTTCCGCATTACGATGAAGATTCCTACAACTCGTTCGATGATCCGTATATCGGAACTGTATCTGAAGACAGGTGTCACTGTAGATGAGTATCAGAAGTTCAATGAAGAGCAGCATGCCAGATTCATCTATCTACATGGCAAGACATTGAGCCGTATTGTAGCGGCAGGGATAGTGCGAGGTCCTGTAATGGGACGATTGCTTAACCGTCCTGTAGCGTGGCTGCTCCGCGAACTGATGCACCCGGTAGCACTGGCAGAGGCATGGCGCAATATTCTGAACAATATATCTACTACATCTTTCGGGACTATTATCACATCTGCGGCACTGATAAACAAGATGCAGCCCTTAGTGAGCCGGAACGAAGACTGAAACGAAGAGAGGAGTTAAGGAAGGGACATACGGAACCTTCTCATAGCCTATTCGGTGTGGTGGGACATATTTGTATGGAAACGGGCTGGAGCGTGAACTATGTGCTTGATAAGATTAATGTAGTGCAGCTGTCGATGATGATGGCAGATATTCCGCATTATGAGGAAGGCAGGAAGATGACGCCGGAGGAACTGATGAAGGAAATGGAGAGAAGAGACAAGGAAAGGAATAATCAGCAAGTGAAGAAGAAACTACGGAAAGGTGTTGATCCGCTGACCTTCTTCAGGGATTATGCGGTGAAAGACTGACGATGAGAGTTAATAATTAAAAATTAAAAGTTAAGAATGATATGGCAGTGCCTGTAGAACTTGAGATATTTATGCGTGACAACACGAAGGCGGGAACGCAATCGGTTGGCAAGAATGTGACAGACATAGAGCGACAAACGCAGCTGCTGATTAAGGCATTGGAAGAAGTACGTGCCCAACAGCAGCAATTGCTCAATATGTCGAAAGCATCTGGTGAATCGCATACAAAGGAAGCTGCCACAATACAAGCACTGACAGGCGAAATCAATAAGCTGAAAGAACAGCTTAAGGAATTGAAAGAAGCCAAAAGACAGGCTGCTGAAACTCCGAATCCTAAAGTTGATGTAGATACTGATGCAGTAATGCGTAAGACAAATAATCTTAAGATGTCTTTTGCCCAGGTAGCCCGTGAGCTTCCTTCACTGGCCATGGGACCACAGATGTTTTTCCTTGCTATATCCAATAATCTTCCGATGTTGTCGGATGCTATATCCGATGTACGTAAGCAGAATGAGCTGCTGAAAGCATCAGGACAGAAGGGAGTGCCAGTTTGGAAACAGTTGGCGAGTGCGGTGTTCTCTTGGAATACGGCATTAGTGGCTGCAATATCACTATCAATTGTCTATGGGAAGGAAATTGGTAATTGGATAAAGAATCTGATAAGTGGAAGTAAGGCCACTGAACTAGCTGCCGATGCTACAGAAAGATTAAATAAAGCCATTGACGAAGGCCTTAAACAGACTCAAGAGGAAATATCTCAGCTGAAAGTATTGTATTCTGCCGCTACTGATACTTCCCGCGGTACTGATGAAAGAAAGCGTGCAGTAAAAGAGTTGAAAGAACAATATCCTGATTATTTTTCCAAACTGGATAACGAAGTTATCATGACCGGTAAGGCTGCGGACGCTTACGAACGCCTTACAGCAAATATTATTGCATCGTCGAAAGCCAGAGCTTCGATGAAGTTCATGGATGAAAACAACGCAAAGATTATAGAACTGGAAAGAGAGATTGCAGATGCACAGACTAGAAGAACCGAAGCACAGGCTGAACTTGATAAACGAATCGAAAAACGTGATAAAATTGACAGGCAAGCTAATCCAGATCTTTATTCAGCTGCTCAGATGAATGTCGGTGCACAACTTGGCCGTGTGGATGCGATAGACCGTGAGATAGAAAAGAAGAAAGGTCAGATTACGGAACTGAATGAAATTAATGAAAAACTGACTAAAAACATAAACATTGAGGATTTGCTTGGTGATAAAACCGGGGGCAAAAAAGGTACAGGCGGTACTACCACAAAACAGGACTTCGCCACACAGCTTGCAGAGGCAAGACTGAAAGCACAGCAGACAGTAGAGAAACTCCGAATTCAGATAATGATGGACGGCAGGGAGAAACGTCGTGCCATAGCTGAACAGGAATACAAGGAAACTATAGCAAATATAGACCGCACAGAACGTGAAACTATTGCTACTCTTGATAAAAGCAAGAAACAGGGTGATGTCGTGACCGATGCTGACTACAAGGCAGTACGCGATAATGCCACTACACAAAGAGCATTGCAGCAACTGGCACTCAATAAGGAACTGGAAGCCATAGACCGTGAATATTACGACAAGGCTGCCGAAGCAATGATAGCCTACAATAAGGAATACGGCACATACCAGGAAAAACGCGCGGCCATAGCTGCGGAGTATGCAAAGAAGATACTTAAGGCAGAAACAGAAGGAGAACGCCTGTCACTGCAAAAACAATACAAGAAAGATATCAACGACCTGAACTTCGAGGAAATGAAGTCCGGTATAGATTTCGCAAAGGTGTTCGGCAATATAGACATACAGAGCACCGAATCGCTGAAAGCCTTACAGGATAAGCTGTATGAGTATATAAACGGGGCAGCGAAAAATCTCAGTCCGGAAAACCTTAAGGAACTGCAGGACGCATTCAAAGAGATTGATGCGGAACTGCTGGAACGTAACCCGTTCGAGGGACTGAAACAGCGTACGGAAGCCATGCAGAATGCCGCTCAGGAATTAGCGAAGGCAAAGGACGAACTGGAACGTGTGCAGGCCGGCGAAAAGGTGGTTGACACCTACAGAACGGTTACTGACGCACAGGGCAACACAAAGATAGAGAAAACATATCTCACTGCGGAGAAAGCTCTTAAAAACTATAACAAAGCTAAGGAGAAGAGCGAAGAAACAAGCCGTGACTTTACAAAAGCTGAAGAAGAGGCGAAAAAACAGGTGGATAACCTGGCATCCTCATTACGTGAAATAGGAAATACCATAGGCGGTGAAGCCGGAGAGATACTCACGCTCATGGGCGATATAACTTCATTTGCCACCACATCCATAGATGGCATAACGAAAGTAGCACAGACGGGTGCAAATGCTATTTCTGCAGTTGAGAAGGCTTCGGTGATACTTGGTATTATATCTGCAGCTGTACAGATAATGCAAAAAATAAATGAGCTTGCAGAAGACCCTGCTACAAGGCAATATGAATCATACGCAGCAAAAATTAATGAAATTAATCAGATGACCGATGCTGTTAATGATTATCGTATAGCTGTAGCTGAAGCCTCGGCTGAAGAAAACAGTTGGTTTGGAGATACTGGGATGCGTAATTTGCGCGACTTCAAGAAAGTTCAGGAAGAAGCTCTTAATTCTTATTACGCCAAGGCAAATGAGAGTCAGGCTGTGTATCAGAATAAACAACATGGTGGATGGATAACAACGCCTTTCAATGCTGTGATGGCTTATGGCTCTATACTATCGCCTTTTAAAGGATGGAGAGATATATGGGGGTATGGTGGATATGATGAAGGAACTACGGCTGCAATCAATAATCTTAGGATTGAAACAAGGGCAAAAAGCAATGGATTCTTAGGTACTGGTATTGGTGGAAAAGACCAGAAGACTGAAGATTTAGTATCTTGGGCAAGAAATCAGGGCTTAGGTGAGCTTTTTGATGAGCAAGGGCTTATTAATACAGAGCTTGCAAAGTCCATTATAGATAATTATGGTAATAAGTTGCAAGGCCAAACACAAGAAACTCTTGAACAACTGATTGAGCTTCGAGAAAAATATGATGAATACATTGAGCAGCTGCATGAATATGTCAGCAGCATGTATGAGCCACTTGTGGATAATTTTGTCGACTCTATATGGGATTGGTTCGATACAGGAAAGAGTGCATTAGACAGTTTTAAAGAATATGCAAGCGACACATTCAGGGATATTGTTTCAGATATGCTCCGTACGATAGTTCTTGATAAAGTAGTTGGTAATTTTGATGATGATATCGCTAAACTGTATGAACAATACGCAAGAGAGGAATTGTCAGAAACAGAACTCATGCAAAAAGTAGCAGAGAGGACGAACAGCCTTATGAATAATTATCAAAACAAGTTGCCTGTTCTGGAAGGTATTCTGAGTAATGTTTCCGATTCTCTCAAAGATGCCGGCATAGACCTGAAAGCCGATATGGATACAGGCATAGACCAGTCCCCACAATCAGGCGCACTGACCACAATGAGCCAGGACAGCATCGCCACCTTTGAAGGTATAGGTCGAAGCATGCAGACACATCTTATAAGCATTGACAAGGTTTCTGTAGAAATCAGAGAACAACAGAAAGAAGACAGCAAAGCACTTGTAAAGATAGTGGAGAATACATCGCATATATTACCGATAAGGGAACTGCTGGAGAAAATGGAAAGAGATGGAATAAAACTACAATAATATGAATGATCTTGATAATATATTAACCGGACTTGTTACAATAAACGGAAAAGATATATGGAGCGAATTTAATGCATTCCTCACAGAGAAAGACTATGCACACGTAAATATGGACGCTCTGATGAGGAAGGCTACGGCAAAAGATGTGACCTCCGTTGACTTTCGAGAACGTGACGGAGTGCAGCTTCCGACAAACATAAATATAAAGTTGAAAGCCATTGAGAGAACATTGCAGTTCGCCATAATCACGGAGTACGAGGTGGAAAGACTTAATAAATACAAGGACTTCGTGAAGATGCTGACAGAGGGTAAGCTGGAGGTGTATATAAAAAACTACGGAACATACAGGATGATATATCAGGATATGCCCTCAAATCCGGAATGGTACAGATGTTTCGGCGGACACTATGCAACGATATTCACTATAAAATTCCTGGACTATGAACCGTTTTAAACACCGTTTAAATACTGTTTAAACGCCAGTTAAATACTATTTAAACTTTGCTGTAACCGAATTATGGAACTGAAAATATACAACCAAACCGATGAACTGAAACTGACAGTTTCGCCCAACTCTTCATCCACTGTCACGGAGGAAGTGATGGGCGAATGTGCCGTTTCCGTTGGATTCACGCATACGGAGTTCGTGATGCTCGATGTCAACGACTATGTGGAGATAGAAGGAATCCGATATCGCAATATGAGCCAATATCGGCCTAAACAGAAGAATACACAGACTTATGAATACAGCGTAAAGTTCTATGCACCGATACATCAGGCAGAAAACACACTAATGCTTTTTACGCCTGACGACGAAATGAAATCAGAGTTTGTGTATGACGGTAGTCCGCGTGACCATGTGCAGTTGTGGGTGGACAATATGAACCGCATAGCAGGAGAAAATGTATGGCAGATAGGAACTGTAATAACAGGTGAGAACAAGACTATAGAATACAGGAACGTGAAATGCTGGGACGCTGCTTTCGGAAGCAATGGCATAGCGGCGACGTTTGACACGGAAATGTGGGCTGACGGATATTACATTAACCTATGTAAGGCGGAACGTGGTGTGAGGGTTGACATCGGATATATGCAGGGCCTCACTAATTTATCGCAAGAAGAAAACGGAGAAGTCAAGTTCTTTACAAGGCTGTTTCCGCTTGGGTCTACCCGTAACATTGATGCAAGCAAGTATGGCCATGCCCGATTACAGCTGCCTGGTGGTGTAAAGTTCGTAGATAAGAACGTGGAGATTTACGGAGTGAAAGAGGAATTCGAGGAAGAAGCATTCGCAGGGATATATCCTAAGTATATAGGTACTGTGCAGTCTGTCCGTACAGCGGATTTTGTAAGCGAAGAAGGCCGTCCATACACGGTGTATTATATTAAAGACACTGCCATGGGCTTCAATCCTAACGATTATGATATTCCTGAATACATAAAGATGATAGCCTTTCAGACGGGAGAGCTTGCAGGGCGTGGTGATGACGAAGGTAACTTCCAGGCCAACTGGCATGAAGATACAAAGGAATGGGAAATCATCAATACATATCCTGACGAAGAAACTCAGATTCCGGGCGGACTGATAGTACCGAAGCCTGGAGATACATATATACCATGGAATTTCCGTATGCCGGATCAATATATCACGGCAGCTGAATCGGCATTGCAAAAGGCTGTAGAGGATTATCTTGATGAATACAGTTTCGATACAAAGAAATATTCGGGTCAGACAGACCGTATTTACATAGAAGATAATAATATCAAGCTGATAACAGGCCTTAATGTAAGGCTTGTTTCGGATAAGTATTTTTCCCTCGGTTATAAAGACACGAGAATAACCAAGATAGTAAGACAGCTGAACGACTTATGTCAGGCTACTATTACTTGTACTGACAAGATTGGTACCGGATGGAAAGCTACGGTGCAGAACAATATAGGAAACCTTCAATATGAGATAGCCAAACAGGCAGAAAGCATTGTGTTCGACCTGATACGAAGCAATGAGTTTAAGACAGCTTCGGATAAAAATGTGTTTACTGCGCTGAAGTCGCTGGAAACTCTTTTGCGTAAAGATGCCCCTGATAAAACAGAGTACCTGATGAAACTGCTCGGCGGTGTTATTGCTCCATTTTTTGAGACTCCTGACTTTGTAGGGGGTGCGATGGGTGCCGGAGCTGTAATAAGGAAAAACGCGGACGGCAGCAGCTATGCGGAAGTTGACAAACTTCTGGTAAGGAAAAAGGCCTTGTTTCAGACGCTTGCAATACTGGAAACAGAACTTGCAGGAGCAGACTTTCTTTTCAATGCAAGCGGAGCCAGGGCGACAATAACAAAAGTAGAATACATAGATAGCTGGCCTCTGTTTTACTCAGACGGCTCTGCCAAATATTATTCGGATGGTAAAAGGGCCTACGTGCAGCCGGGCAAATACGGTGCCGTGTATCGTTGCTATTTTCTCACGGACGATGGCGAGGAGTCGATAGAAAACCGTTTCCGTGTGGGTAATCTTGTCAGAAGCCAGACATTCAATCTGAAGCCGGGTGTATATGAGACTGTAAGCAATCACTACTGGTGGCGGAGAGTTGAGAATGTAGGCGATGACTGGATAGATTTGTCGGCTGAATATTGCGATGCTGACAGTGATGTTCCTCAGGTAGGTGACGTGATGGTGCAATTAGGTGATGATACAGATCCGGACTATCAAAGCGCGATAGTATTGTCTGCATTCGGTGAGGGGGCACCTTATCTCACAATGTATCAGGGCATAGACAGTTTCTCCTTATCCGAAAGAGATATATTCACCGTAGGGTACGACCGCGTGAAACAGGAATGTTTCGTAAGGATATATGGAAGGACATACATCGGCGACCGCCAAGAATTGAGTTACATCAAAAAAGATTCAGACGGTATTGAAGTCCGTGCAAAACGCTTCCTGTTCTCGAACGGTGAAGATATAGAAACGCGCATAGAGGCTACAGAAAGGAATATAACCCTCAAGCTGGGTGAATCGGGAATAGATATAGAGAACAAGCAGATTACGGTTACAACAGATAGATTCCTTGTACAGGATAGTAACGGTACCGGAATAGCTGTCTTTAAAATGGTAGACGGTAAACCGCTGCTGAGGGCTGAGAATATTGATGTGGATAATCTTGTGGTAAAACATCTTGATGGTGCTGACGGGACGTTCAGTGGTGAGTTGGTTGCTGCGAAGGGAACTATTGGAGAGATTCATATTCAGGATGCAGGTGGCAACAAAGGTATATATTACTCAGGAGATCAAACAGTGTTGTCTATGTGCCCTGGGTGGGTTTCGGCAATTCCGAACGATGTGTTTTTTAATAATGTCGGTGCTCAATCTAATATTTTGTTGTACTTAAAGCGTCGAAGAAATAATTATTACGACAGAGCATTATATGTAGACGGAGTTGCTGAAGTGTATGGAAGACTTGGAGTAGGTAGAGGGCCTAATACAGGATTTAATCAGTATTTGCCAGCTTTGGTAACTGAAGGAATAGCTAATTATGGTCAATTCAGTCTGAATACATATTTGAAGCAAGATAACGTTAATATTACACTTCCAGTACATGAAAGCGCATCTTATATATACAACGTGACAGGTGACACAGCTACTACTATTGCAGTTCCTACAGAGAATCTTTCGGATGGGCAGATTATACTACTTAGAAACATAGGTACACAAAACGTAAAGGTATCAGGTAAGATCTTAGCTCCAGGTAAATATAATACAGTTCCATCTTCCGGTGTAATACAGTTTGATATAACTCCAGGAAAATTATGTATTATGATATATTGTTCACAGCTGAGGTATTGGATAGCTAATATGATGACTTAATTATTATAATTATGAAAATAGATTTTAGAAAAATCAAGGTAGAAGACCTTGCAGGTAATGTAGATATCATTGATGTATCTAAGGCGTTCGGGAATGCGATATTCAATAATGCTTGCGATAGAGGAGAGTTTGATTTATCAAAACCGATATACCATGATGGCGAAATTGATATCACAGAGGAACAGGCAAAATCATTGGTAAAATACACAGAAGTATTCAAGCTGGTGGTTTACAGAGAGGCGGTAAAAAATGCATTGTTAAACATTAAAGACGAAGAGAAATGAAAATTATAGCAGACAAAGGGTGGGTTCTTACCGAATCGGAGAATGTATCTCTCGATAAAAGAACATTTCGTGACATGGTAATAGTAGCTGCGAATGAAGTATCTAAATGGAAACAGATATCAATCGAAGAAAAAACTGCAATGGAAGCCAAAGCAGCATTGTTTGTAAACAAGGATATGACAGCCGATTACCTCGCTTCTGTTAGAACTCTTATAGCAGGTGTGAAAAACAGCATCAACGATGTATCTCTGTCGGATGAGGAAGTCTTGCAAAATGCAGAATTATATCCTAAGTTCGATGAATCTATAGGTCAGCCTGTTAATCAGGGGTATAAGTTTAATTGTGATGGCTCTATGTATGAGGTTGAAGTTCCTCACACTATATCCGTGGAAATGAGACCTGTACAAACACCGGTTATGTTGATGGCTACATCTGAAGCTTCTGAAAACAAAATAAATTATTACAGATTAATAACTAAATGATATGGCAGAAGAATTAAAGTACACGTCTAAATATGACGGAGCGACAACAGACGATTTGTTAGGCTACGCGCAGGAAGCTAAAGGACTTGACTCAAACGCAAATGTGCAAGAAGCTAAAAAGGTAGGCGTCAATGCTTATGTAAAAGAATCCAAAGAGCTGAAGTCTAATGAGTATGTACGATCAATGAAAGAACAGCTTGCAGCCGAAGATGCAGAAACAGTACAAGTATATGATGTTGAAGGTGTTCCGCACAAGATATCTAAAAAGGAACTTATAAGTAAGGCCGGAATACAACTTCCATCACTTGAAGAGATAGGCGGATTCGTTGCGTATGATACAAATGGACAGGCCTTGGGGCTGATGTCAAAAGAGCAGGTTGCGGAAGTGGTGGGAGGACTAATAGGAGAAAGCAATCATCGTACTTTCTTATTAGGTCAAAATGAGACGAGAAAAATAGCAGGTTGGAGTGATGGATTATATTATATGATTGTTTCTAAAGAAGCAAATAGACTATATTTTTCTGTTACTAATGGCTCTATAGTTCCAGAATTTAGTGGTGCATGGTTTTCCGGGAATATAGAATTTTCTCTGTCTTCAGATGGGTTCATTCAAATCAAACAAAAGGCCTGGTCTTTTAACATTAATATAGATGTATATAAAGTATCTTAATTTAAACGAATCCATCCACTTTCATATGTCTCAAACTTCCATTTTATATATATATCTTTATAATCTTTAGAATACCATCTCATAATCTTATAACCATTTATATTATCGGAAACAAATATATCAAGTAACGCATAAACACCACTATTAGGTGTACCTACACAGCCTGGAATCAAAGTATATAATCCACTCCGTTCTATACTATTGATATCACCTGAAAAGCCTGATCTAAATTTTGGGGTGGTTTTCTCATCAAAATTTATCGAGGATGTGTCAAAATGACGCATCCTCTTTTTCGTTATATAATCATTGCTTTCTCATTTTTCATAGAGTATGCTTTCAATTTTCCTGTAATATCCCTATATCCATGCTTTCAAGCGGTATAATCGGCTGTA
>JAHLFB010000159.1 GCA_018884025.1 Candidatus Phocaeicola faecipullorum | reverse complement strand
CTTTCAAAGTCTGCCATAGATCAGGTGAAGTCTGATATTACATCAGGAAGAACCAAGCTGCTTTATGTGGCACCGGAATCTCTTACAAAAGAAGAAAATGTGGATTTCCTTAAACATGTGAAGATTTCGTTTTATGCCATAGATGAGGCACACTGTATTTCTGAATGGGGACACGATTTCAGACCTGAATACCGCAGGATACGACCTATCATAAACGAGATAGGAAAGGCTCCTGTGATAGCACTGACTGCAACAGCGACTCCTAAGGTAAAAATGGATATCCAGAAAAATCTGGGTATGACTGACGCTAAGGAGTTCAAATCGTCTTTCAACCGTCCTAACCTGTATTACGAAGTACGTCCGAAAACCAATAATATCGACCGTGATATTATAAAATTCATTAAGCAAAATCCGGACAAGTCCGGTATAATATATTGCTTAAGCAGAAAAAAGGTTGAAGAATTGGCTGAGATACTTGTTGCCAATGGTATAAAGGCAAGACCTTATCATGCGGGGATGGATGCCGCTACGAGGAATACAAATCAGGATGATTTCCTGAAGGAAAATATAGATGTCATAGTTGCAACAATAGCTTTCGGTATGGGTATAGACAAGCCGGACGTCAGATATGTGTTGCATTATGATATTCCAAAAAGTCTCGAAGGTTATTATCAGGAAACAGGACGTGCCGGAAGAGATGGCGGAGAAGGACAGTGTATAGCATTCTACTCGAATAAGGATTTACAGAAGCTTGAAAAGTTCATGCAGGGCAAACCTGTATCTGAACAGGAAATAGGCAAACAGCTCTTGCTCGAAACGGCAGCCTATGCGGAGTCGTCTATGTGCAGGAGAAAGATTTTGATGCACTATTTCGGTGAGGAATATACTGAAGATAATTGTGGTAATTGTGATAACTGTTTAAATCCAAAAAAACAAGTGGAGGCTCAGGAATTATTGTGTGCAGTGATTGAAACGGTCATTGCTGTTAAAGAAAATTTCAAACAAGATTATATTATCGATGTATTGCTGGGTAAGGAAACATCAGAAGTGTTGGCTCATAAACATGATGAACTGGAAGTTTTCGGTTCGGGAATGGGTGAAGAGGAACGCTTGTGGAACTCAGTGATACGTCAGGCTCTTATAGCAGGGTATCTGGTAAAGGATGTGGAAAATTATGGCTTGCTGAAGGTAACGCCAAGCGGACATAAGTTCCTCAAGAATCCTAAATCATTCAAGATAGTTGAAGATACTGATTTTGATGAAGATGAAGTGGAAGAAACTCCAATGAGAGGAGGGGCTTCATGTGCTGTCGATCCGGTATTGTATTCAATGTTGAAGGATTTGAGAAAGAAAATGTCGAAAAAGCTGGATGTACCACCATATGTGATATTCCAGGATCCGTCACTTGAGGCGATGGCGACAATATATCCTGTAACACTTGAAGAACTGCAGAATATACCTGGTGTAGGTGCAGGAAAGGCCAAGAGGTATGGTCAGGAGTTCTGCGAACTGATAAAGACACACTGCGAAGAAAATGAGATAGACAGACCTGAAGACCTGAGGGTACGTACTGTTGCCAACAAGTCTAAACTTAAGGTGTCTATAATACAGAGTATTGACAGAAAGGTGGCTCTTGATGATATTGCCGTAGCCAAGGGTATTGATTTTCAGGAACTGCTTGATGAGGTAGAAGCTATCGTGTACTCAGGTACCAAACTTAATATAGATTATTTCCTCGATGAAATAATGGATGAAGACCATATGTTGGATATATATGATTATTTCAAGGAGTCTGAAACAGACAAGATAGAGGATGCTATGGATGAGTTGGGTGATGATTATACTGAGGAGGAAATAAGATTGGTTAGAATCAAGTTTATTTCTGAAATGGCTAATTGATATTTTAAAACTTATTTATATGGTAAAATGCTTCGTCGGCAGGAAATGTTTGGCGAAGCATTTTTTTTTGTCCTAAAAATATGTTAATCTAGGGTTGCATTTTTTATATAATTCGTATAAAAATCGTATATTTGCACGCAATAATAATCAAAAGCATAAAGCCCTATGTCATTTATTGCAGATAAAGTTGTTATGGACGGATTGACTTATGATGATGTTTTGTTAATCCCTGCCTATTCTGAAGTATTGCCAAAAACAGTCGAACTCACGACTAAGTTCTCAAGAAACATTGAATTGAAGATTCCTTTTGTGACTGCCGCTATGGATACAGTTACAGAATCACAAATGGCCATCGCTATCGCCAGAGAAGGAGGAATCGGTGTAATCCATAAAAACATGTCTATAGCTGAACAGGCAAGACAGGTCGCTACTGTGAAACGTGCTGAAAATGGTATGATTTCAAACCCTGTTACTATAAATAGAGATGCAAAAGTTAAGGATGCACTGAATATCATGGCTGAATATAAAATTGGTGGTATTCCTGTTGTTGATAATGATAATTATCTGGTAGGTATAGTTACTAACCGTGACCTTCGTTTTGAGAAGGATATGGACAAGCAGATTCAGGAAGTGATGACTTCTGAGAATATCATTACTACAAAACAGTCAACAGATATGGAAACTGCCGCTCAGATACTTCAGGAAAACAAGATAGAGAAACTTCCTGTAGTTGATGAAAATGGCAAACTTATAGGTCTTATAACATACAAGGATATTACTAAGGCAAAAGATAAACCTATGGCTTGCAAAGATTCTCAGGGACGTCTGCGTGTTGCTGCCGGAGTTGGTGTTACAGCAGATACTCTTGAACGTATGGAAGCTTTGGTTAATGCCGGTGCCGATGCTATAGTAATTGATACAGCACACGGACACTCTAAATACGTAATAGAAAAACTTAAAGAAGCTAAGAAGCGTTTCCCTAATGTTGATATCGTAGTAGGAAACGTTGCTACAGGAGCTGCAGCAAAAGCTTTGGTAGAGGCTGGTGCTGATGCTGTTAAGGTTGGTATTGGTCCGGGTTCAATCTGTACTACACGTGTCGTAGCCGGAGTTGGAGTTCCTCAGCTTACAGCTGTTTATGATGTTGCGAAGGCATTGGAAGGAACAGGTGTTCCTTTGATTGCTGATGGTGGCTTGCGTTATTCAGGTGATGTCGTTAAGGCATTGGCTGCCGGTGGATACAGTGTTATGATTGGTTCGTTAGTAGCAGGAACTGAAGAAGCTCCAGGCGATACAATAATCTTCAATGGACGTAAATTTAAGTCATATCGTGGTATGGGTTCTTTGGAAGCAATGGAAAACGGGTCAAAAGACCGTTATTTCCAAAGTTCTACAACTGATGTTAAGAAACTTGTTCCGGAAGGTATTGCTGCACGTGTTCCTTACAAGGGTACTCTTTATGAAGTAATCTACCAGTTGGTTGGTGGTTTGCGTGCCGGTATGGGATATTGTGGGGCGCATAACATTATGGAACTTCATAATGCCAAGTTTACACGTATCACAAATGCCGGAGTATTGGAAAGCCATCCACACGATGTTGCAATCACAAGTGAAGCTCCAAACTACAGCCGTCCTCAATAAAATTAAAATATTGTATTAATGATGGCATGAATCGTATATGATGCTCTTGGGCATATGTATGATTCATGTCTTTTTCTTTTGGTATGAAAAGGTTTGTTTCGTTATTTTGTGTGTCCATATTTCTATGTGCAAGTTTGTTCCCTCATGATCCAGTCGGGGATAATGATAATGTCCTGATGAAAATTGACGGTGAAGATATATATATGTCTGAGTTTGACTATTTTTATAATAATGTTGCTTCGCGTATGGATTGTTCAAGGGATGAGTATTTTCATTATTTTTTGCGCTATAAAATGAAGGTTTATGACGCGAAAAGACTAGGCTTGGATAAGAATGCCGATTATGAACGAAAGATTAAGGGACTGGAAGCTGCTATTCGTTCGTATGACAATGCAGGATATGTTGACGCTGGAAAGAAACGTAACGGAGCAATAAAGTTGTTGACGTATAGAGTATGCCAGAATAATGACATGTCAGGCGCTATTGCGTTTATGAATGGAGTATGCTCAAAACTGAAGTCCGGAGTAACTTTGCAGGATATATGTGATTCGTATCCGGAATTAACTTTGCAGGTATATGAATCTTCAGAATTGAAATATTGCCTAGGTGAGATTAGAAGTGAATTGCAAAAAATACAGGCTGGCGGATGCTCTTCTCCTTTTGTCTCGCCTGAAGGTGTGAATATAGTATTAAACGAAAGTAATACGAGTTTCGGATGTAGCATCTCTGATTTTGCTGTTGATGCTTTGCTGGCATCCGAATGGGATAGATGTCGTCCAGATGACTGTATGAAATGTTCGGATGATGAGCTGGAGCATTATTTTAAAGCCAACAAAAAAAAATATATGTGGGAACTTCCACATTATAAGGGAGCTGTTATTCATTGTAAAAATAAAAAGGCAGCTTCAAAAATTAAAAAGAAATTAAGAAAATTGCCTGTTGAAGAATGGACAGAAAGATTGAGATATTTGTCTGAAGAAGATTTTAGGTACGATGCCATTGTTGAGTCCGGGTTATTCTGTATAGGTGAAAATGAGTATGTTGACAAACTTGTTTTCAAGTGTGGAAATTATAATCCGAAAGAGGGATATCCATATACTTTTGTTATCGGTAAATGTCTTGATTATATGCCGGGAAGTTATGAGGATGTTTATGATGTCTTGCTGAAAGATTACATGCAGGAGAAAGAAAACCGCTATTTTGATGAATTAGAGAGAAAATTAAGGGTAGAAAAGTATATAGACGTTTTAAAAACAGTTAATTCTAGTGGAAGTAATTGATTTATACAGTATCTTCGTTCACTGAATTATAGAAAAATGTGTAATAGGTACTTTTTTAGTCTGATAACGTTTCTTGTGATACTGTTACAAGGGTGTACGGAAACTGTTGACCATAGGGGCAAAATTCCTTTGGTACAGGTTGGCGATAATTTCTTGTATAAAGAAGATGTAACCCTCGCTATACCTCCCGGAGTGTCAAAAAAAGATAGTGCGGACATTGCTGATAAATTTATCCGTAACTGGATTGACGATATGCTGCTTTTCGTCAAGGCGGAAGGAAATATTCCTGATGATGCCAAGATAGATGAACTGGTAAAATCGTATAGAATGCAATTGATAACCCATACATATCTGGAGCAGATTGTCAGTCAGGAAGTTGAAGGTAATATATCTGATGGCGAGATAGAAGAATTCTATAATAAGAATAAAAATATATTTCTGGCATCAGAACCATACGTCAAGGGATTGTTTATTAAGGTTCCAAAAACAGCTTCGGGCATATCAAAAGTGAAGCAATGGTATAAGGATAAGTCGGAAGTCTCTATAGACCGATTGGAAAAGTACGGATTACGCAACGCTGTCGATTATGAGTATTTTTACGACAGATGGAGACCATTGAATGAAATTTTGTTGAGGTTGCCTCTAAAGGAAGGCGAAAAGGAGAAAATTTTTATGCAGAAAGACAAGAATCTGGAAGTGAGCGATTCTGCCTTTTATTATTTTCTTCATATGGAAGAGTTTCTCAAGGAAGGAGAAATACTGCCTTTGGAATATGCCGGAAAAGAAGTGAAAGAAATGATAATGAATACGAAGAGGGTAGAGTTTATATCAAAGATGAAAAATGACCTGTATAACGAAGCCTCAGAGAATAATGATATAAAATATTTTAATAGCTCAAATGAATAAATTAAGTGTCAAAAAAATGAGTTTATTCCTGCTCTTGATGTTAGTAGGATTAACAGTTAAAGCCCAGGACAATGTTATTGACGAGGTCGTTTGGGTAGTTGGAGATGAAGCGATTCTTAAATCGGACGTAGAAAATGAACGTCTGAATGCGCAATATGAAGGACGACGTTTCGATGGTGATCCTTATTGTGTGATACCGGAAGAACTTGCTGTACAGAAATTGTTTTTACATCAGGCTGAAATAGACAGTATTGAAGTGTCTGAACAGGAAGTTCTCCAAAAAGTGGAACAGCAGACTGCATGGCTTATAGATCAGATAGGCTCAAAGGAGAAGATGGAAGAATATTATAACAAGACATCTACACAGATACGTGAGATGTTGAGGGAGAATATAAGAAACGGACTCATTGTACAGCAGATGCAGCGTGAACTGGTTGGTGATATAAAACTTACTCCTGCGGAGGTGAGAAACTATTTCAAGAATTTGCCGGCTGACAGTATTCCAAGTATTCCGACTCAGGTGGAAGTACAGATAATTACACGCGAACCTAAGATAAAGGAAGAGGAGATAGAGCGTGTGAAAAAAACTTTGCGTGAGTTTACAGAGCGTATATATAATGGTGAATCATTCTCCATGTTGGCACGTTTCTACTCTGAAGATCCTGGATCTGCCCGTCGTGGTGGTGAATATGGATTTACTGGTAGAGGTGAGTTGACTCCTGAATTTGCCAATGTGATATTCAATATGACTGACCCTAAGAAGATATCAAAGGTGTTTGAAACTGAATATGGTTATCATATAGCTCAGTTGATAGAGAAACGAGGAGACCGTGTCAGCTATCGTCACATCCTGATGAAACCGAAGGTGGATGAGGCTGAGATTGAAGAAGCATTGAACAAACTGGATACTCTGGCTAATGATATTAGAAAGGGTAAGGTTACATTTGATGAAGCTGCAACATGGGTTTCACAAGATAAGGATACAAAAAACAATCATGGATTGCTGGCTAATCCGCAGACTGGTACATCACGCTTTGAAATGCAGCACTTGGCAGGACTTGTTTCTCAGGAAGTGGCAAAAGTGGTAGAAGGAATGCAGATAGGTGAGATTTCAAAACCTTTTACAATGATTAATTCAAAAGGTAAGGAAGTATGTGCTATAGTAAAATTGAAAAACAGAATTGATGCCCACAAGGCTACTATCACAGAAGATTATCAGAGACTTAAAAGCATGGTAACCGCCAAGCGAAGCGAAGAGAAAATACAGAAATGGATAGTAGAAAAACAAAAAAATACATATGTTCGTATAAATCCAAATTGGAGAAAATGTGATTTCAAATATCCGGGATGGGTTAAAAACTGATAAATTTACATTATTGCCGAATAGACAAAATGTTTGATATAAAAAAGAAAATAATGTCGTTTAGCGGGCAGAGAACACTGTTGTTGTGTGTTCTCTGCCTGTTGGGCTTTTGCCTGACAGCTGCCACCATGCAGGATGGCAGGACACAGACACAGCCGAAACAGAAAAGTAAAGTGTATCTGCTTCGTGCTGATAAACTCAGAAAAGACGCTGCGCATCCTGACGCTCAGGTGGTGGTGGGCAACGTCGCTTTCCGTCATGACAGTGTTTATATGTATTGCGACAGTGCTTATTATTATGACAAGATTAATTCTTTCGAGGCATTCAGCAATGTTAAGATGGAACAGGGAGATACGCTGTTCCTATATGGCGACAGGCTGTATTATGACGGACTTACACAGATAGCTCAGATGAGAATGAACGTAAGAATGGAAAACAGAACTACAACTCTGCTTACCGATAGCCTTAACTATGACAGAATATTCAATCTTGGCTATTTCTTCGATGGAGGTACTATGATGGACGACCAGAATGTCTTGACATCGGAATGGGGAGAGTATAGTCCTGCTACAAAGATGTCAGTATTCTATTATAATGTGAAGCTGGAAAATCCACAATTTACCATGCTTTCTGATACACTGAAATATAGTACGCTTACTAAGGTTGCCAATATTGTAGGTCCTTCGGATATTTACAGCGACAATAATTATATTTATTCAGAATCCGGATATTATGATACACAAACTGGCAAGGCAGATTTATATGAGCGTTCTGTATTAACCAGCGACAGCAAGCAGCTTACAGGAGATTCTCTTTTCTATGACAGAAATACCGGAATAGGTGAGGCTTTCTCCAATATTGTAATGACTGATACTGTAAATAAAAACATGATGCTGGGGGATTATGGATATTATGATGAAAAACTGAAAAATGCTTTTGTTACAAAAAATGCTGTTGCTATAGACTATTCTCAGGGTGACAGTCTGTTCCTTCATGCCGATACTCTGAGTATGCATACTTTCCATCTGGATACTGATTCCATGTATAGGGAAATACGGGCATATCACAAGGTGAGATTTTATAGAACAGACGTACAGGGAGTGGCTGACTCTCTGGTATTTTCATCTAAGGATTCTTGTCTTATTATGTATAAGGACCCTGTGCTGTGGAATGAAAACCAGCAGTTGCTGGGCGAGCAAATCAATATATACATGAATGACAGTACAATAGACTGGGCGCATATAATAAATCAGGCTCTTTCCGTTGAGCAGGTTCCGGTTGATACTACATTGTTTAACCAGATATCGGGAAAGGAGATAAAAGCTTATTTTGAAGATGGACTTATGGAAAAGGTTGAGGTAATAGGTTCTGTCAGACTGGTTTATTACCCTATGGATTCAGACAGTTTGCTTATAGGTATGAATGTATCGGAAACAAGCCAGTTGGATATATATCTGGAAAATCAGCAGTTGGAGAGAATGGTCATGAGTCCTAAGTCCAATGGTACGCTGTATCCTATGTCGCAAATACCTTTGGAGAAAAGCCATCTTGATAATTTCGTTTGGTTTGATTATATTCGTCCTTTAAATAAAAAGGATATATTTATCTGGCGTGGCAAGAAGGTTGAAGACCAGTTGAAGAAGAATGTACGTGGTCCAATAGAATTGCCTAACCAGCATTTGTTTAACGATAAATAAATTGTATTATGGGAATGTTTACAATGAGAAAACCTAGGCCTTACCACCATGAGTATATCTATGTGGATGAGCGCAAGGAGAAGTTGCAGAAGATTGAAGAGACTGCAAAGCGTGAGTTGGGTATGTTGCCGCCTAAGGAGTTCTCCCCAGAGGACATAAGGGGAAAGTTTGTAGAGGGTACTACTTATCTCAAGCGTCGTAAGGAGAGTGGCAGAAAACCTTTGAGTTATGCCACATTGTTCGTTGCCATATTGATATTGCTTTACATACTGCACTACTTGGTTACAGGTAGTTTTACTTTTTGATTTGCAAGGAGAAGAATAGTTTATGAGCGATGTAATCCGTTTGTTGCCCGATTCTGTTGCAAATCAGATAGCTGCGGGAGAAGTTATACAGAGACCGGCTTCCGTTATAAAGGAACTGGTTGAAAATGCCATTGATGCTGGAGCCGGACATATAGATGTATCAGTGACTGATGCCGGAAAAACGTGCATTCAGGTTATTGACAATGGAAAAGGTATGTCAGAAACTGACGCCCGTCTGGCTTTTGAAAGACATGCCACTTCAAAGATACGTGAAGCCTCAGATTTGTTTGCTCTCCGTACAATGGGATTTCGCGGAGAAGCGTTGGCTTCTATAGCAGCTGTGGCAGAAGTAGAGTTACGTACAAGGCAGCCTGGAGAGGAACTGGGTACGTCTATACTTATATCCGGTTCAAAGGTAGAAAAACAGGAGCCCGTGGCATGTCCGGAGGGAAGTAACTTCATAGTACGTAATTTGTTTTTCAATGTTCCGGCAAGAAGAAAGTTCTTAAAGTCCAATCAGACCGAACTCAGTAATATAATTTCAGAATTTGAAAGGATTGCTTTGGTCAATCCGGACGTGTCGTTTACATTCCACCATAATGGAACGGAGATATTAAATCTTCCCGCCATACAGTTGAGGCAGCGTATAATGGGAGTGTTCGGCAAGAAACTTAACCAGGACTTGTTGTCGCTAGACATAGATACCACGATGGTTAAGATTCATGGTTTCATAGGTAAGCCGGAAACAGCCAGAAAGAAAGGCGCTCGTCAGTTCTTTTTTGTCAATGGCAGATATATGCGTCATCCATATTTCCATAAGGCTGTTGCTGATGCTTACGAACATCTTGTTCCGGCAGGAGAACAAGTCTCATATTTTATTTACTTCGAAGTCGATCCTGCAAACATAGATGTAAATATACATCCTACAAAGACAGAAATCAAGTTTGAAAACGAGCAGGCTATCTGGCAGATTTTATCTGCGGCGGTAAAAGAAACTTTGGGACGATTTAATGCCGTTCCTTCTATAGATTTCGATACTGAAGGTATGCCTGATATACCGGCTATAGATATGGGAAATTATTCGGGTGGCGAACTTCCGGCTGCATCGTATGACCCTTCATATAATCCTTTTAACCAGTCTCCGGTGGTTCCTCCTTCAGCATATTCTTCGGCTGGTAAGAAGAAAACCGAGTGGGAGCCTTTTTATCATGGACTGGAGAGACAATCTTCGGCTATAGAACCGGAGATGGAGGCTTTCCCTGAGGAAGAAGCCTTTCCTTCGTCACATATGGAAACAGCAGGTGATACTAACCCTACAATATATGATGAGCATCCGGATGCGGCAATAAGTGAAAAAGCTGCACAGCATTACCAGTACAAAGGTACCTACATTCTTACTTCCGTAAAGTCCGGACTTATGATAATAGACCAGCATAGGGCACATGTGCGTATTTTATACGACAAGTATATGGAGCAGATACGTAATCATGTAGGTCTGTCGCAAAGGATGCTTTTCCCTGATATGGTTCATTTTTCACCGGCGGAAGTTCCTGTTTTGGAAGAAGTGATGGATGATTTGACCTCATTAGGGTTTGAGTTAAGCCCTTTAGGTGGAGGTACTTATTCCATAAATGGTGTTCCTGCCGATATAGAGGGGTTAAATCCTGAAACTCTGATAACCAACATTGTACATACTGCAATAGAGAAAGGTTGTAAGGTGAAAGAGGAAGTACAAAGTATGATTGCGCTTTCCATGGCTCGTGCGTCCGCTATAGTTGCAGGTCAGGTATTGTCGAATGATGAAATGAATGCGCTTGTTGACGGCCTTTTCTCTGCTCCGGAACCGAACTATACTCCGGACGGAAAGACTGTACTGACGCTTATGAAGGATGACGATATAGAGAAACTTTTCCGATAATATCGTTTTTTTGCGGTTATAACAGTATGCGTTTTGCTGCTGACTATAGTGGGCAGCACTGCCGACTATAGTGGACAGCATTGCTGACTATAGTGGGTAACATTGCTGACTATAGTCGGCAGCAAATAACAGTACGCTGTTTCAATATTTGTTTAATGGTTTTAAAATGTTTATATGAGATTTATTCTATTGTTTTCCATGCTTTTTGGACTTTCGGCCAATGCACAAACACAAGATATCAATTCCGTTTTTATATCTATGCCAGACTCGCTTTCTCCAATCCTTACAAAGGTAAATCGTCAGGATTTTGCTGATTTTCTTTCGTCTGGTATGAAGGCTGTTGTAAAAAACAAGTTTGACGGAACATCCGAGATGTTGAAACTGACTGATGATTATCTGAAACTAAATACCACTTCTGCTTCATCCGAAGAAATGAAACTTTTGCCTCTTAATGATTCGGTTAATGTACTTTGTGTGGTTAAGACTTATTCAGGACCAGCAGAGGACAGTAAAGTGACATTTTATTCTACTAAATGGGAAGAATTGCCACTTTCAAAGTTTATATCTTTGCCGCGGCATGAGGATTTCTATAAATTGCCAGCCGACAGTACAGCAACAGTGAGCCGTGAGGAATTTCTCCGCGACATGTATATTATGCAGGCCGAACTCTCAGAGAAAAACAATGATATTGTATTCAAATGCAATACCCTTATGGCAACAGACAAGGAAACGGCAGAAAAACTCAAACCGTTTACGATTGATTCTTTGAGATATAGATGGGTAAATGGCGTATATGTAAAGGAAAAGTAACATATCGGCTTAGTGCAAATATGTTCTTCAGCATATAATGCTTGATTTTAAGTATATTGTGTATGAAAATACTTAAAAAATACTTAATCCCGTTTGTCTGCCTCCATAAAAAAACTTATCTTTACAAAGATTTTTTGAACCTTTATTGTTAGAACTTGTTACGTATAAAGGATATAAATCACTATTTATACGGTAAGATAAAAAAATATTTGTAGTAAGATGCTTATTAAAATTCTAAGAACATTCTCTATCGCGGCTTTGGCTTTGGTGTCTGTAAATACTTCAGCACAAGATTTGTTGGCGAAGCAGGCACCTATAGACAGAAAGTTGAAGTCAGTCGATTCTCTAGCTTTGGTACGTCAAATTGAAACAGAACAGGCCTTTTATCCGGCTTATTCATTATATCCGGAATGGAGCAATGCAAGGGTGCATGCTTATGGAAACAACGTTACGGTGCCTGATACTTTCAGAATAGATCTTACAGGATTTTGTATGCCGACACCGCATACAAAGATAACTTCAAAATGTGGACCTCGCTGGAGACGTATGCATAACGGACTTGATATAAAGGTATATATCGGTGACACGATACGCGCGGCATTCAGCGGTAGAGTAAGAATCGTGAGATACGAACGTTCAGGATATGGCAAGTATGTAGTAATACGTCATGATAACGGTCTGGAGACTATTTACGGTCACTTGTCTAAACAGCTGGTAAAGGAAGACCAGTTTGTAAAGGCTGGTGAGGTTATAGGACTTGGAGGAAATACCGGACGTTCAACAGGTTCTCATCTTCATTTTGAAACCAGATTGCTCGGACAGGTTATTAATCCGGAATTTCTTTTCGACTTTCCAAAGCAAGATATTGTGGCAGACAGCTATCTTTTCATAAAGGGTGCGAATATGTACAGCTATCAGAGAACAAGAGCTCTGGCTGCTTTGAAGAAGGGTGATTTCAACAAGGTAACCGCTGCTGCAAATTCAATCAGATATCATAAAATCAAGAGTGGCGATACACTCGGTTCTATATCAAGAAAATATCATGTATCTATTGATAAATTATGCAGCCTGAATGGCATAAAGCGTAATACAGTGCTTAGAATTGGTCAGGTACTACGTTGTTCATAAGACTGTTTTAAGTATTGTTGTGTAAATCTTATTTGACATTATATTATTCAAAAAGGTGGGATGAGAAATCATTTCCACCTTTTTTATTATGCGTTTATCTGAAAAAATAAGTAACTTTGCGACACATTAATTATGGTTTATGGAAGATACTAAGCAACAGTTTGAACATGTGATAAAAATATGCCGTAGTCTTTTTGAGAAAAAGTTGCATGATTACGGTGCTGCATGGCGCATTATGCGACCTTCGTCTGTAACAGACCAGATATTCATCAAGGCCAACCGTATCCGAAGCATAGAAGTCAAAGGAGTAGCTCTTATAGACGAAGGGATACGTTCGGAGTTTATAGCGATAGTCAATTATGGCATTATCGGTCTTATACAACTTGAACTGGGTTATGCCGAAACAAACGATATGAGCGTAGAAAAGGCGCTTGAAATGTATGATAAGTATGCCAATATGGCTTTGGAACTGATGCTGGCAAAAAATCATGATTACGACGAGGCATGGCGAAGCATGCGTATATCTTCTTATACAGACCTGATATTGATGAAGATATACAGAACCAAGCAAATAGAAGAACTTAGTGGCGCGACACTGGTTTCGGAAGGCATTGACGCCAACTATATGGACATGATTAATTATTCTGTTTTCGGATTAATAAAACTAGAGTTTGGAGAATAAGTATATACATAAGGCGGTTTATACGGGTGTAAATCTATGCCGTTTCCTTTTGGCTATAGTGTTCCTGTTTTCCGGGTTTGTCAAGGCAAACGACCCAATGGGAACAGTCTATAAAGTTCAGGACTATTTTGAGGTGTGGGGATTGTCCGGATGGAATTCCGGTTTTGTTCCATATCTTATAGCGTGGATAATGGCTATTGTAGAGTTTACAATGGGGTCGTATCTTCTTTTCGGAATACGCCGCAGGCTGGCAGCTGTTTCGTGCCTTCTGTTCATGCTTTTCATGACTCCGCTGACACTATGGCTCGCTGTAGCAAACCCTATTTCCGATTGTGGCTGTTTCGGCGATGCTGTACAGCTATCCAATTGGGGGACATTCTGGAAGAATGTTGTTCTTCTTTTGGCTTCCATTGTGGTGTATGTGCGAAACAGGGATGTATTCAAGATGGTTACCGATAAGATGGATTGGCTGGTGGCAATGTACAGCACAGTGTTTATCTTCCTGTTTACCTATTTTACGTTGAGCCATTTGCCTGTGTTTGATTTTCGTCCTTACCATGTAGGAGCTGACATAAAGGCGGGAATGGAAATTCCAGAAGGAGAAAAACTTCCTGTTTATGAAACTATTTTCACTTATGAGAAGGACGGAGTACGTAAGGATTTTACTATAGATAATTTTCCGAACGACAGTACATGGAAGTTTGTGGAGTCTCAAACCGTATTGAAACAGAAAGGTTATGAACCTCCAATCAAGGATTTCTCAATCATATCAAATGAGGATGGTTTTGATATAACGGAAGAAGTACTGAACAGTGAATATGCGTTTCTGCTGGTTTCACCGTGGCTGGAAAATGCGGACGACAGTTCTATGGACCTGATAAATGAAATATACGATTATTCCCTTGACCATGGATATATGTTTTACTGCGTTACATCATCATCGGATGAAGCTATTTCAAGATGGCAGGATTATACCGGTGCCGAATATCCTTTTGCCACAATGGATGAGATTACGCTTAAAACGATTATACGTTCAAATCCGGGACTTGTCTTGCTGAAAAATGGTGTAGTAATACGCAAATGGAGTAATTTCTCATTCCCGGACGAATATCAGTTGACTGGTCCGCTTGAAGAATTGTCTATTGGACGTTTGGGTGAAAATACATTTGGGGAGAAAGTCTATGAAATGATGGCATGGTTTTTCGGACCTTTGATATTTTTCATTTTGGTAGATTTGCTTTGGCTGAACATCCATAGAAAGAGGAAAAAGTTTGTTCCTGGTTCTAAACAGACTTCCACAGATAAGAAGAATTGATTATAACCTTTTATATTTAACTATTTTAATTATTTCAACAAAATGAGAAAAAACATTGTAGCAGGTAACTGGAAAATGAACAAGAACCTGCAAGAAGGTATTGCTTTGGCAAAAGAATTGAATGAAGTTTTGACTGCTGACAAGCCAAACTGCGACGTGATAATCTGTACTCCGTTCATCCACTTGGCTTCTGTAACTCCTATCGTTGACAGCTCAATCATCGGTGTAGGTGCAGAAAACTGTGCTGACAAGGTTTCAGGAGCATATACAGGTGAAGTTTCTGCAGAAATGGTAGCTTCTACAGGTGCTCAGTACGTAATCCTTGGTCACTCTGAACGTCGTGCTTACTATCACGAAACAGTAGAAATCCTTGAAGAAAAAGTTAAACTTGCTTTGGCTAACAACTTGAAGCCAATCTTCTGTATCGGTGAAGTTCTTGAAGAACGTGAAGCTAACAAACAGAATGAAGTAGTAGAAGCTCAGTTGGCTTCTGTATTCTCTTTGTCTGCAGAAGATTTCAGCAAGGTAATCTTGGCTTACGAACCAGTATGGGCTATCGGTACAGGTAAGACTGCTACTCCAGAACAGGCTCAGGAAATTCACGCTCACATCCGTTCTTTGGTTGCTGCTAAATACGGTAAGGAAGTTGCAGAAAATACTTCTATCCTTTACGGTGGTAGCTGCAAGCCTTCTAACGCTAAGGAATTGTTTGCTAATCCTGATGTTGACGGTGGTCTTATCGGTGGAGCTGCATTGAAAGCTGCTGACTTCAAGGGTATCATCGACGCATTCAAATAATATTAACGGCGGGGAATAACCGTCTTGTAAAACTTTTGACAGTACTCCGGAATATATATTCGGCGTACTGTCTTTAAAACTTTAATCAACCGGTATGATGAAATATCTTCTATCAATAGTCTTTTCTGCATCTTCATGCATGATTATGGCTCAAAGCAATATTGTGGAAAGTCTGCAAACAACAGTTCCCGGTCAGGGAAAGGTTACTGTGCATCAGGATGCCCAAATCTCTGCCATGATAGGCAAACGTTTTGTTCCTACAGGAACATCGGAAGCTCAAAGGGTTATAAAATCGCGCGGATACCGTGTACAGGTTTATGCCGGAAATAATTCACGCCAGGCCAGAGACGAGGCTAATGCAGTAGCAGAAAAGGTAAAGGAAAAATTCCCTGATATGCCGGTTTATACATTTTTTCAGCCGCCACGCTGGCTTTGCAGAGTAGGCGACTATAAAAGTATTGAGGAAGCTCATGTTGCGATGAGGCAACTGAAGGCTGCTGGCAATTTTAAGGAAGTGGCCATAGTACGTGAACAGATAAATATTCCTATAGAATAATGATGATGACAACTGATATGATAAACTGGCCTGAAGATAAGGTACAGAAACTTATGGGACATTATAGGGAAATATTGTCCCTTTTAGGTGAAAATCCGGAACGAGAAGGTCTGTTGAAAACTCCGGAACGTGTGGCAAAGGCCATGCTTACTCTTACCAGAGGATACGATATGGATCCTAAAGCTGTATTGAATGCGGCAAAGTTTCAGGAAGAATATAGTCAGATGGTCATTGTGAAGGATATTGATTTCTTCTCATTGTGCGAACATCATATGCTGCCGTTTTATGGTAAGGCACATGTGGCATACATTCCAAACGGATATATTACAGGATTAAGCAAGATAGCACGTGTGGTTGATATCTTCTCTCATCGTTTGCAGGTACAGGAACGTATGACACTGCAGATTAAGGAATGTATTCAGGAAACACTGAACCCACTTGGGGTGATGGTTGTTGTAGAGGCCAAACATATGTGTATGCAGATGCGTGGTGTTGAAAAACAAAATTCCATAACCACTACATCCGACTTTACAGGTGCTTTTAATCAGGCCAAGACAAGGGAAGAATTTATGAACCTTATCAGAAACAATCATTAATACAGGCTGGTGGTACGGTCGCCGGCATCTTTCAGAATCATATTCTGTGTTTCTGTCAAATCTCTGAAATGTGTCATTATTTCTGCGCATTTCTCCGGATTTGAAGCTATTGCCGGGTCATTAAGTGCCTGTAGTGTATGTTTCATTTCTTCTTTCAGAATAGATATTTTAAAATCCAGCAGCAGGCGGGGAACAAGCTCGTAAAGGCGTTCTTCGTCTGTAATTATTTTCTGTCCTTTTGAATGATAGTTGCTGAGCTGGTACCTGTCGCTTGACATATCAGCAGCAGTTTTGCTTATTTCCGGATCTGGGCTTGACAGGAAAAATCTTTCCGAAACGAAATTATCGTTATGTATGTTTTCTTCCGCTTCCTTTAGTATTTTTCTGTGGATTGGATTATGAAACTGTATATCGTCCTCTCTCAGATTTGAGGCGATGTATTCTGTTACTGTTACAGGCTGTTCGTTGCCATCCTCGTCTTCCACATAGCAAACTACTTTTTCACCATATCTTATAATCATTTTTACAAGACTTTCCTCTTGTATATAGAACACTTTACCCTCATTACCTTGTGTAGGGATATACGATGAGTATGTGTCTGCCTGTGGCGTATCAGCCGGTATATATTCCTGAGGAGGGATGCTTCCTGCATCTGGAGACGAGGGGGGGTAGTCTGAACTTACGGCGGCATTTACATTGTCGTCATTGCTGTTCGCAGTTTGTGCTTCTTCCGATTGTGCTATGGCTTGTTGCCTTTTGTTATATTCTTCCCTTTGTTTTTTCCTTTCCTCTTCCTTTTCTTTGTTTTCTACTGCTTGTTCTATAAGTTTTGCCGTAGCATCAACAAGCACCTTCTCATCCATTTTCAGTAGCTGGCTGCATTCCTTTATATAGACAGAACGTACAATGCTGTCCGGTATTACCGATATGCTTTTTACTATGCTTGAAATCAGTTCTGCTCTTTTTATAGGGTCCTTACCGGCCTCGTCCATCAGCAGGTTTGTCTTGAAACGTATAAAGTCAACCTCGTTGTTGTTTATATATGCCTGATATTCTGTTGCGTTGTGTTTTCTGGCAAAACTGTCCGGGTCGTCACCGTCTGGAAGCAGACACACCTTTATATTCATGCCTTCTTCCAATAACATGTCAATACCTCTGATACTGGCCTTTATTCCAGCGCCGTCACCATCGTAGAGCACTGTTATATTGTTGGTAAATCTGTGTATCAGTCTTATCTGATCTGATGTAAGAGCAGTACCTGAAGATGCTACAACGTTTTCTATGCCGCTCTGATGCATTGATATAACATCTGTGTAGCCTTCAACCAGAAAACATCTGTCCTGTCTGATTATGGATTGTTTGGCAAAATATATCCCATAGAGTTCTTTACTCTTATGGTAGATTTCCGATTCGGGAGAATTGACGTACTTCATTTGTACGTTCTTTGTAGCCGCATTTAAGACACGGCCTCCGAAGGCTACAACTTTTCCGGCTATATTGTGTACCGGAAATATAACACGTCCCCAAAACCTGTCGCGTATTGTGCCGTCGTCTTTCATGTAGCACAAACCGGTTTTGAGCAGTAGTTCCTGTTTGTAACCTTTCTGTATCGCTGTTTTAGCCAGTGCGTCTTTAGCTTCGGTAGAGAATCCTAATTGGAATTTCTTTATTATGTCGTCTCTGAACCCTCTTTGACGGAAGTATGTCATACCGATGCTTTGTCCGTCAATATTGTTGTATAAAATGTCTTGAAAGTATTCTGCTGCGAATTGATTAACCAGGAAAAGACTTTCTCTAAGACTTTGGTTTTGTTTCTCTTCTTTTGTAAGTTCTCTTTCCTTGATTTCAATGTTGTATTTTTTTGCAAGCCATTTTAAAGCCTCATAGTACGACAGTTGTTCATGCTCCATGATGAAGTGTACGGCATTTCCTCCTTTGCCGCAACTGAAACATTTACAAACTCCTTTGCTTGGAGAGACACTGAATGAAGGTGTCTTTTCGTTATGGAAAGGGCATAAGCCTACATAGTTGACTCCGCGTTTGCGCAGAGTAACAAAATCTGAAACAACATCTACTATCTGTGCTGCGTCAAGAATCCTATCTATTGTTGCCTGATCAATCATATTTAGTACAAAAGTACATAAAAAATTATGATTTGTGGATAAAAAAATAGGGGAAACCGCAACTGCGGTTTCCCCTTCATATAAATTCAAACCTATATATTATTTAATATTTGGGTTCAATGCGTTCCATTCAGATACTGGAGGAAGAACGCCCATAGCGATAACTTCATCACGAAGAGCGCACAAGTGTTCGTAGCTCTTATCCAAAGCAGCCTGTTCTTCTGCTGTTCCGTTCAAAGCAGCACAGTGGCAACCTTCAGTGTCGATAGAAGTTTCCCAAGCCATCATAATGTGATCATACTTATCGTTTGATACGTATGTACCAGCTGGCCAACGGAATGCTTTACCGCCCATAGCAGCACCAATCATTTCGATAGAAACGTATGATGGGCTCTGGAATGAAGAACGTCCGCGGAGGTTGATGATGTTAGCACCACCCTTAGTTACTTTCTGCTGGATTTCAGCCCACTGTTCTTTAGTCAAAGCATCTGTACCGATGATATCAGTCAAAGCCTTGCCGTTAACTTTAGCTGTAGAAGCGAATACAGCCATCTGTTCGCCGTGGCCACCATATGTACGGCAGTTTTCAACTGCGTCCATAGAAACACCGAAGTGTTTAGCCAATTCGCTGCGAAGACGAGTAGAGTCAAGAGCTGCAAGAGTTGTAACCTGACCTGGTTTCAAACCTGAATACAACAAAGTGATAAGACCAGTAATATCAGCTGGGTTGAAGATGATAACAATGTGTTTTACGTCTGGGCAGTAAGTCTTAACGTTCTTACCGAATTCTTCAGCGATAGCTGCGTTACCTTTAAGAAGGTCTTCACGAGTCATACCTGCCTTACGAGCAGCACCACCTGAGTTTACGATATATTTAGCACCTGTCAAAGCTTCTTTAATATCAGAAGTGAAAGTAATGTTCACACCTTCAAAGCCGCAGTGGAACAATTCTTCAGCTACACCTTCCAAACCTGGAGCGTAAGGGTCGTACAAACAGATGTTAGGAGTTAAACCCATCATGATTGCTGTTTGAGCCATGTTAGAACCGATCATACCGGCAGCACCTACGATAGTAAGTTTTTCGTTAGTTACAAATTTCATAATTCTAATTATTTATGTTATGTTATAAAAGTGTTTAGTCCGTTATTGTTTTCTTGCGCTACAAAGTTAAGAAATTATCAAGTAAATATTTGATTTCATATTGGCAAATAAATGCGTTTTTCTGTGCTTTTATACTTAATTACGGAAAAAAATCATTATTTCATTTTCCTTGTATTGAAATTGTAATGATGATGTTGCAATTATGGGTATTGCTGTCAGGTCCGACAAGAAATATTATAAAATAAAAAAGGCGTCATTCATCATCTTGAATGCCGCCGGCTTCCTGAAAGAACCCCCCATATTAGGGTTCTTTGTTTCTTTGGTTTTTCTAGTCTTAATTGTTATCCCTGTAATCTTTTTCTTTTTACCTTAGCACTAAACCTATTGTCCTTTTTACCTTTTATCCTTAAACTGAAAACCTTTTACCTTTTTACTAATACCTTTTACTTTAAAACCTAATACCTTAATCTTAACCTTAAACTAATAACCTTTTATTTAATACCTTTATTTTTTAATACCTTAAGTAAGTCTAATACCTTAAATGTTTTTAGTGCTGTTTTCTTTATTTACTATTGGTTTCACAACCACGATACAAAGGTAAGTATATTTTTATTTGTTGCAATATTTTGAATTCACTTTTTATATTAATATATGTTTTTCTTGATTTATATCATGTTTTGCCTTATGTGTGCGTCGTGTTCGGAAACGGAGAATGCTGTTCTGAATTGATTTTGATTATGTTATGCGTTTTAGTTGATAAAATCATAACTAAAACTCTGTTTGTGATGCCTGTATTGTTAATTTTAGTATTATGATATGTTGTTGCAATTTATAGTAATATGTTTTTATGATATTTGCTTTCTATTTTATATTGAGTAGAAATTTATATGAAAAAATGCCCAAAGAACATGTCGGTAAAGTTCTTTGAGCATTTTCTGTTATGCTGGTTGTTATTTATATAACTTTCTCAGGTTTAAAATTCTTTGGTTACTGCTTCCCCTAAATTCAAGGGTAGGGGAGTATAGACTTTCCTCAAATTTCCCATCTACCAAAACATCTATGTATTCCAGCAGATCCTTTCTGTTATTGTCTTTTATGAGTTCTTCAAGTGTATATCCCGTGTAACACCATATGTTTATCCCGGTATGTTCCCTTATTTTTTTTAAGATTTTACCGAATTCTACAGGATTAAAAAAAGGATCTCCACCAGTAAAAGTTACTCCATCCAGTAATGGATTACTATTAATTTCGTCTATTATTTGGTTGAGAACATCCTCTGTAAGCGGTTTTCCTGCTTTAGGATTCCATGATTCAGGATTATGGCAACCTTTGCAGTGGTGACTGCATCCGGCAAGATAGATAGAATACCGGATACCGTCACCGTCAACAATTGTTTCAGGATATGTATATAAATAATGTAGCATATATATTATGTCATGCATGTTTTACTCTGTCACGCTCTTCTGCGCGTTTGGCAGAGTTCCAACTGCTCAGGTCGCCTGTCAGATAACCTGTGATACGTCGCATGCGTAATATGTTTTCACTGTTACATATAGGGCATTTGCTGTATATTACACCTCTGTATCCGCAGTTATGGCAAGTATCTACCGGATGGTTGATCGAGCCGTATCCTATGCCCTCGTCGTTCATTACTTTTACGATTTTGGCTATAGCCTTTACATTCTTTTGGGCTTCTCCGTCTAGTTCGACGTATGTTATGTGTCCGCCGAGCGTAAGTGCATGGAATGGAGCTTCACGTTTGATTTTTTCTATTATGCTTATCGGCTCTTTTACGTCAACATGAAATGAATTTACATAATAGTCTCTGTCGTTTACTCCTTCAATGATTCCGTATTTGCGTTTGTCCATTTTTGTAAATCTTCCGGAGAGTCCTTCCGCCGGCGTTGCCAATACTGAATAGTTAAGGTGATATTTCTCTTTATATCTTTGTGCCACCTTGTTCATTTTTTCTATGGCTTCGTATAATGTGTCCCATGATTTCTGGGAATGTCCGTGTCCCTGTCCGTAAAGTGCTACCATGGCATTGTGTCCGCCAATGAATCCTATTCCCAATGTACCTTGGTTTAGAATATCTCCTACTTCTTCGTTAGGGTTGACTTTACTTCCACCTTTCCAAACGTTGTTTCCCATCATGAAAGGAAATTGTCTTGCCAGTGCAGTTCTTTGATATTGGTATCTGGAATAAAGTTGTTCTGCTATCATTTCAGACATTTCTTCTACCGACTGGAGGAATATTTCTTTAGCCTTTTGCTCTATGGCCTCTTTGTTGTTTGTGTCAACTATGCTTTCTGCCTTGATTCTGGCCTCTATAGCAAGTCTTGGCATATTCATTGTTGTAAATGAAAGATTACCTCTTCCTAGAGATGTTTTTTCGCCATTGATATTTTCGAATACCCTTGTACGGCATCCCATTGTTGCCAGTTCGTATTTATATCTATGTGGATCGTCTGCTCTCCATAATTCATGCTTGTTGAATGGTGCGTCAAGAAACATGAAGTTAGGGAACAAAGCCTTGGCAGTAGTACGGCATGCTTTAAGGAAAAGATCGAAGTTTGGTGCCTGGAATTTCATTTTTCCTTCCATTGCGGCATCAAAATCACTCATTGCGAGCTGGTAGTCGGCTTCAGAATATGATACTCCGTCTTTCACTTTGAATATCTGTATCGGAAATACTGGAACTTCACCATGTGCTCCAAGGCCTTCTATGGTTGATTTCAGTAATTCTTCTATTACCATTCTTCCTTCTGCTGATGTGTCTGTACCGTAGTTTATAGAACTGAAAACAACCTGGTTTCCACCCCTTGAATGCATGGTGTTAAGGTTATGAATAAATCCTTCCATTGCCTGATGTGTATCTTTACGTGTACGTTCATTGACCTTTTTGAGGATATGTTCAAGTTCGTCTTTTTCAATGTTTGCTCCTAATGACTTTAATTCTTTGATTAATTCATTTTTTGCATCATCAGTAGGCTCTATTGTTGAGAGGTGTTTTTTTACAACACTTTTAAGTGTTTCCTCTGTTATCTCAACTCCTTTCATTTCCATGAAGAATGCTGTTATTGAGGCTACACTTTTCTGATAACTTTTCAATACACCTTTCGCCATGAAGAAATCGAATGCCGGTATTGCTTGTCCTCCATGCTGCTCATTCTGGTTGGTCTGAAATATTATTGTAGCAAGTGTCGCATAGCTTTGTATTGATTGTGGAGTACGTATGCTTCCGTTCTTTGTGTGGAAACCTCTTTCAAACAAATCTTCGAGATCGTACTGTATGCAGGTTGTTGTTTTTGTTGGATAATAATCCAGGTCGTGTATATGTATGTCGCCCAGCTGGTGAGCTTCTGCATATTTTTTAGGCAGCAGATACTTATATGTGTAATCTTTGGTTATTTCCGATGCAAAAGTCATCATTTGTCCGGCAGGAGTATGGCTTGACATGTTAGCGTTGCTTAGGTTTACATCGTTTTTGTCTATAGCCACTATACCGTCCATTATGTGTTTTATTTTGGTCTTACGGTCGCGTTCCGTATTTCTCCACTGTCTGTATATAATATATTTTTTAGCCACTTCCGGTTGAACCTTCATGAGTTCCATTTCTACAAGGTCCTGTATGTCTTCCACCCCGATTGTCGGTGAGTTGAAATGGTTTATTACTCTTTGTGTTATTTCGTCGATCTGATTCTCGCAATCCGTCATGTCAGATGCGACGAAAGCCTTTGCTATGGCATTGTAGATTTTTGCAGAAGAGAAGTTTTCCCGCTTCCCGTCTCTTTTGATGATACAGATGTTTTTTGTTTCCATGCTTTTAGTTTTTTTAAATCATAAAATTATCCGTTCGTTTTTCCAGGGCAGGTCTTCTGACTGATCTTTCCGCGGAACACCTTCCCGCCTTTTGGCAGTGGTTGGATTGACCGGTTCCGTTTCATTAAGAATCACAGCAGCGGGTACTGTTACCGATTTTCACGATATTCCCTTTTGATACTTAACGTCACTCTGGAATAACGCTGCAAAGCTATGAACAAATTTTTGAAAATAAAAACTCTGTTTTGTTTGGAATTTACAAAAATAGAAATTGTAATAGATAAAAACGCTTCTGTAGTAGTGTGTGGAGGACTTTTTGGAAAACTTGTCTAAATAAGAAATGAATTTATATTCTATTGTTGGATATTTGTATGCACTATTTGCGTAGCTTGTTTTGATGACCGTATCATGATATTGTATTTTATATCATGATACGGAATATGAAATGTATATACTATTCGTTTATTGGTGTAAGCCCCATTTGTTTTGCCTTTTCCATCATATATTCGTATGCGGCATCATGTTCGTTTGGTATTATACCGTCAAGTATTGCATCTTTGATATAGCTTTTCAAGTCTCCAATCTCACGGCATGGCTGTAGATTGAAAACTCTCATAATCTCTTCGCCGTCAACAGGGGGCTGGAAATTTCTTATTCTGTCTTTTTCTTCAAGATCTTTAAGTTTCTGTCTTACAAGTTTGAAGTTGTCGAGGAAACGTTGTTTTCTGGCTTCGTTCTTTGATGTTATATCAGCCTCACATAAGCACATAAGGTCGTCTATATCATCACCTGCCTCAAAAAGCAGACGTCTCACGGCCGAGTCTGTAACTTCCTCGTCAGCTATTACTATAGGACGCATGTGTAGGCTCACCATCTTTTGGACATATTTCATTTTCTCGTTCATTGGAAGTTTCATCTTCCTGAAAATGTCCGGTATCATTTTTTCTCCTATGTAGTTATGGTTATGGAATGTCCATCCGGCTTTTTGTTCCCATCTTTTTGTTTTAGGCTTTCCAATGTCATGAAGTAATGCAGACCATCTTAACCATAAATTGTCGGTCGTTTTAGATATGTTGTCGAGTACCTCAAGCGTATGGTAGAAATTGTCTTTATGTGCTCTGCCGTTTCTTGTCTCTACTCCCTGTAAAGCACACAGCTCAGGGAAAATCAGTTCCAGCAAACCGCATCTGTCAAGATCTACAAATCCTTTTGAAGGGATAGGCGACAATATTATTTTGTTCAGCTCGTCGGCGATACGTTCTTTAGAAATGATTTTAATTCTTTCCCTGTTCCTTTCAAGAGCTTCGAATGTCTCGTCTTCGATGTAAAAATTCAGTTGTGTCGCAAACCTTATACATCTCATCATGCGCAGAGGGTCATCGCTGAATGTTATGTCAGGATCTAAAGGAGTTCTTATTGTTCTATCTTTCAAGTCTTCCATACCGTCGAACGGGTCAACCAGTTCTCCATATCGGTCTTTGTTGAGGCAAACAGCCATGGCATTTATAGTGAAATCCCGTCTGTTCTGGTCGTCTTCAAGTGTACCGTTTTCCACTACAGGTTTTCGGCTGTCATGACTATATGATTCTTTTCTTGCTCCTACAAATTCAACCTCAGTATCTTTGAATTTGACTTGTGCTGTTCCGAAGTTTCTGAATACTGATACGTTGGCTCCTTTCCCCAGTTTCCTGCCAAGTGCCTGCGCCATCTCTATTCCGCTTCCTACCACTACCACATCAATATCTTTTGAAGGGCGTTTCAGAAATATGTCGCGCACATATCCGCCAACTACATAGCATTCTATGCCCATTTCATCGGCGGTTTCGGATATCATCTTGAATATTTTATCGGAGAAATGTTCTTTTAATTCCATATAATATAGAAATTCATTATTTGAAATGCAAAGGTACAAAAATGTCTTTTTTCTGCAATATATAAATATAAATAGGAATGTGAATATTACAATTTATACGTAATATTCACATTCCTATATAGTTATGATAATAGCTTTATTTATACTATTATATCTTTACATTGATTTTCTTTCCGCTGTATGTAATGATTTTTTCTTTTCCGTCGGCTGTACGTATTGTAAAGTTACGTTTGGTCAGCATACCGTTATATTCACCTTTACGTGCATCAATTGTGAGAATACGTTTTTTGTCGTTCCATTTCATTTGTATTTCAGTGTATGCTCCGGACTCATAATTATAATTGTCGCCTTCGTCTTCATAGAGTGTAAATGTTCCGTCCGCTCCCGGATATACATTTATTATCAGATTATCCCATTTCTTCTCGTTTGTATATTGCACATCCGGACCTATAGGTATGATGCTCCCTGCACGGACAAAAAGTGGTATTCTGTCAAGTGATGTCTTGATTTTCAATTTTTGTCCACCGTCGAAATCCTCGTTAGTCCAGTAATTATACCATTTGTTTCCTGATGGAAGATAAACTTCCATTTCTTTAGACTGTGTAAAGTCAACATTTAATGAAAGGTTTACCTGATTGTTTGTTGTCTTATTCCATCCTTCGTTCTCTTTTAAGATATTTTGTTTTTGTTCAGGTGTGTATTGCGAGTGAAGAACAGGTGCTACGAGGAATGCTTTTCCGAACATGTATTCGTTACCTATTTTCCATGTGTTTTTGTCATTCAGGAAATCCATGTAGAGGGCACGCATAAATGTTGACTGTCTGTGTGAAACCTCCCAGGCTGTAGAATAGATGTAAGGCAGTAGGGAATAACGTAATTTCACAGCATCTACCAATGCGTCATAAACTGGTTCGCCGGCTTTGCCGTACCAGAAAAATTCACGAGGAGTGTCGGCACCGTGACTACGCATCATCGGACAGAAAACTCCGAATTGTAACCAGCGTACATAAAGTTCCTGATACATTGGGTTTCTTGTGGCACTGGTATTTCCATTAGTGTTATATGAGCCGGCGAAAAAGCCTCCCAAATCAGAATTCCAATGTGGCATTCCTGTTAGTGAGAAGTTCAGTCCGGCAGTTATTTGTTTACGGAACATATCCCATGATGACTGTACGTCGCCAGACCATACGTTTGAGGCATAACGTTGTTGTCCGAGGAAGCCTGAACGGGTTAATATGATAACACGTTTGTCGCTGGTTTCTGCACGCTGATGATCGTAAACACCTCCAACAGTCATAAGAGGATATGCATTGCGTACACTACGGTATGAACCTAAGTAAGTCTGACGGTTAAAATCACTCTCTTGCCAGTTGAAATGGTCAGGCTCTGTTGAATCCATCCACCATCCGTCCATACCTAATTGGAAGATACCTTTGTTAAGGTAATCCCAGTAAATGTCACGTGCCTTAGGGTTGTAACAATCGTAAACTCTAACTCCTGATGGATATTCCATGTTTGGAGGCCAGCCTTCAATGCCTGATTGTGGCCATGTTTCCATGTTGAATAAGAGTCCTTCTTTATCTAATGTACGGTATGGTTTTGTTGCCGGTCCGAAAGAAGACCATATAGATATCATCATACGCGCGTTCATTCCGTGTATGCTGTCAATCATGGCTTTAGGATTGTCAAAAGACGGATTGCGGAAGTCCATTGCATTCCACAGATAGTTATGTCCCCAGTATTGCCAGTCTTGTATGATGCAGTCTAATGGAATACCTAATTCTCTGTATTTTTTTACCACACCTACAGTTTCTTCCTGGCTTTTGTATCTTTCCTTACTCTGCATAAATCCGTAGCTCCACAGTGGCATCATTGGTACTTCTCCTGTCAAAGCACGTACCTGTGCTATAACTCCGTCGGCAGAACCGCCATACATGAAGTAGTAATCAATGCAGTCTCCCACTTCGGAACTGAATGAGGTCTCATTTTCATTGTCTGTATAAGTAGTTGCGGAATAATTGTCCCAAAATACTCCATAACCTTTGGTTGACTGAAAGATAGGTGATACATCTTCAATATTACCTTGAATTAATAATTTACTCATGTTGCGTTGCATCATCTGTCCGTTCTGTAACTGTCCCAGACCGTACAACCCTTCTTCTTTATCTGTTATAAATCCCTGATAAACGGTATATGCATCTCTATCGGCATCCTTCATCGGAGTAAAAGGCTTTGAGTTTTCATTCTCTTTCAATAGGATAGAACCGTCGGTTTTGGCATAGGTTATTATACCATTTTCTGTATTGAGCGTAACAGTCAGTACAGGGCTTTTCATTACAATTCTGTTGTTGTCTGATGTGGCGATTCTTACTTCGGACTTATTCGGCTTTGCAATAACGGAGAGACTTTTCTTTTCTACAGTCTTTCCTAGCGGTGTCTTTAAAATTCTCAGACTGTTTGGAGTGAACCACTGAACTTCTACATCTATTTTTTTGTCATTGATGGAAGTCTTGATGCCGTTTTCTGTTTCCTGGTATTTTTGCGACCATACAAAAATCGGCAATGAACATAATGCTAAAATCAATAAACTTTTTCTCATGGTTTGTATTTTTTATTAAGAGATAATTTAATTACACTTTAAAATGTGGATTCAATGTTTATCGTACATGCAAAATTATCATGATGGCATAAGAAAAAGTTGTAAATATGTTGCAGATAACAATATATTGGTTGAAAATTATCAATGCTTTTTCAGTTGCTGGACGTATTGTGAAGGACGTACACCAAATTCTTCCTGAAAACATTTACACAGATAACTTGAAGTGCTGAAGCCAACGCTGTCTGCCACTTCGGCAACAGTATAACCTTTTTCCAGCAGTTGTGCTGCCCGTTTAAGACGAACGGAGCGTATAAAACTGGTAGGCGTTTTTCCAACCAAAGCTATCAACTTACGGTAAAGTCCAGTGCGGTCCATTCCCATGTCGCGACTTAGTGTTTCCACGGAGTATTCCTGATTGTCCAGATTCTGTTCTACATTTTTAAGGACTTTTCGTATAAATGCTTCGTCTGTTTCGCTTAAGAGTTCCTGTTTTTCTTCTTTCTCGTTGATAGTATTTATTTGTTTCTTTCTTGTTTCTTGCTGTTCCAGCAATTGACGCATCTCAATAATCAGTACATCTAGGTTTATATTGTTTTCGTCGGTCGGTATAGGCAATAATGCTCCTTTTGATAGTTGCTTTACTAATGTTTGTAGTTCTGTAGCATTCTGACGAATAGACTGCAGTTGTAATTTGTTCCTTCCTTCGTCCATGTGCATAATTACAGCATCCAGAGGAGAAATTATCTTTTTAATCGGTTCTTCCAGTTCCTGATTAATGTTTTGGATGAATGTTGTTTTCATTTCATCCAGTTTTTCTTTCTGTTCACGTATTATGCTTCGTTTCTTTTTTCTGATATATAGAAGTATGAAAGCTGCTATGCAGCTGCCGGCTAATATTATATAAACGGTATAAGCATATCCGGTTTTCCAGAACGGAGCTTTTACTCGTATTTTAAGCTCGGCATATTTATCTGTCCATCCTTTGCCGTTTCCTGTAGCGCGTACTTTGAATGTATAGTCACCTGGAGGCAAATCTGTATAAGTGGCTCTTCCTCTACCGTCCGTTGAATGGATTTCCAGTTCTGTCTTGTCTATTCCGTTAAGTTGATAACGATAGTATGTCTGTGTCGGATTTACGTAGTTCATGGCGGCAAACTCTATTGTAAAGAAGTTCTGGTCATGGCGCAGAACAATCTCTTTTGTCGTTGTTATAGGATTTTTTAATATCTGCTTATCATGATAATACATTCCGTTGTTGATTTTCTCTCCAAACAGGTTAAATCCGACGAACAATGGCAAATAAGGGATTTCTTCTGTTTGTGCAGAAGATGTATTCAATATGTTGAAACCGTTAATACCACCCCAGTAGATGGTGTTGTCGGAAGTGATATAGACAGAACGTTCGCAAAACTCATCGGTTATGACTCCGTCATATTGATTGAAGTTGACAAATGAGTATCCAATCGAATCGGCTGTGTTTCTGTTCACTTGTATGTTGCTTATTCCATTGGCAGTGGAAATCCATACGGAACTGTCAGGCGTTTGTATTATGCTACGGACTGAGTTATTTACAAGGCCATCGGATGTGTGAAATCTGTCTTCTTTCCCGGTTTTCACATCCAGTAGCATAAGTCCGTCTTCTAATCCTATCCAAACTTTTCCACTTCCTGCCGTATAAATACAGTTGCAAGGATGACATGTCAGATGGAAATCAGTTTTATTGTTTTGTTTATCATGTATAAACCATCCGTCTCTGGTAATACCTACCAATACATCTTTTCCGATTTTGGCAGTCTGAAGTATTCTTTTATTATTGAGGTGGTCGATTTTTTCTTCTTTAATTGTCGTTACCATACCTTTATACACTGAAATGCTGCCTGATTTGGGACTATATAAATAATTTCCTGTATCAGTCTTTACTATGATATCTTTGTTCTCAGTCTCTTCAAATCCTGTCACATGCATTGAAGTTTCTTCGGGAAGAGAGAACATCACTTTTCCGATATTTTGAAAACGAAAACGGTTAGGATGGTAATATAGGATACCACGATTTAACGTACCTATCCACATTCCACCCTGAAGGTCATTGTACAGCGTGCTTATTTCTGTGTCAATCTTTCTACCGTCAACCAGTTTAAGTGTCTGTATGTATTGCTTTTCTTTCAGATCGGGTGAAATGTTGTAGAGTCCGTCATGTCCGCTAACCCAAATGCTGCCGTCGCGGTCAATGGAAAGATAGTTGAACCATGAGTCTGTGTTCATGACTATTTCCCAGTTCTTTTTATATATGTTGAAATTTAGCATTATGCCACCGCCTGTGCCATTACATAACTGATAAAACGAATCATGGCCTTGTACTACATACGAAGTATTTCCGTATAGTGCTTCTGGCAGGTCGGCCGGTACATTACGTCTGTACAATTCTTTTCCTGACACTATATCATGGCATATCAGCATTCCTGATTTGTAGAATAGATAAAGTTTATCGTCTATTACTCCTAAATCATAAATCTGATCATTGTCCAGTGAAACCTTATTTTTGAAAATAAATGTATTTTTCCTGTCTTTACTTATGTGTAATAAATCGTCTTTTTCCGTGATAACCCATAAATCACTATATTTGTCCATGAATAAATCTTTCAAAGGTGTGTTTATTCCCCATTCTCTGAATATGGAATCCGGACAATTCAGGAACTCTTCGCGTGTAATGTCGGCAACCATTAAAGTATGATTGTTCTTAACCCACACATATCCGTTGTTGTCAACATACGTATGGTTAAATCCAGAATATTCCGATAATCTGCATATGTTGTTCTTATTATAGTGAAGATATGTAAAGCTGGTTCCGTCGTATATGTTTATTTGTCCTTCTGTTGTTATCATCATACGTCCGTCCGGTAGCTGTGATATGTTTCTGACTTTATTGCCGGACAGTCCTTGTGATGCGTCTAATGGTGTGAAAACGTAATGCTTTTCAGAAAAGACCGGTTCTACAGCTGTATATATCCATAACAGAAGCAAGAGTCTTAATATTACAGTATTTTTTTTATCAATTTTTGTCAGTTTACATTTCATGTATTGTGCTTTCATTAATAGTATATCTTTTTATACTCAATAGGTGTAAGTCCTGTATATTTCTTGAAAACTTTTGAAAAATAGGCTATATCGTCAAATCCGAGATAATATGATACTTCCTTTATATTTATATTACTGTCAGACAATAGCTGTTTTGCTTCTTGTATTTTCAATTCCTGTATATAGTGAGCCGGTGATACTCCGGTATAATCTTTAAACAATTTTCGGAACCATGAGTAACTCATGTTTATTCTTGATGCTACATCCTCGGCAGTTATATCTTTCAGCAGATTTTCCCTTATTATGATTTTGGCCTTGTCTATTTGTTCTTCAGTAGCTGTGTCGAAGCATCTGTTGTAGTCGTAATACATTGTCATGCCTAAAATCAAGTTTGCAATACCGGCAAGATATTGTTGGCAAGCGGCTTTCTCTTCGTTGGCTACTTTTATAGCTTGATTATACAGGTTTACTATGTTGTCTTGTACACCTATTCTATATATAATCTGTTCTTTATTGAAAAAATTATTCTTGAATCTGCTGTCCATGTTTGTTCCCTCGAAACCAATCCACATTTCTGTCCATCCTGTTTTCTTGTCGGGCATATAGCTATGCCACTGGTGAGGACGCAGTATAATCATGTCACCTTCTTTTATTTCCATATTTTCTTCCGGAGATGTAAAGAAGATGCCTTTACCCTTTGTTATGTATAACAGTTGATAGCTGTCCAGTTTTCGGCCTCTGGAGGGAGTGAAGAAAAACTGTGCAGGATGTCCTGTACGTGGAGGGTAAGTTTCGTAATTCTTACATATAGTTTCACATCCTACGGTGTTGACTGTTATACCCCAGTCATCATCATGCTGGCTGCTTATAAGGTATTTATAGTTCTTTGTTAAATCGTTTTTCATGATATTTGGATTTATGCAAAGATATGCAATTCCATCAAATCTTCCATTTCTAACATCATTTTTTACATGATGTTTGATTTTTGAGTGAGTATTTTTGCTTCATAATCAAAGTTAACCATTTGTTTTATGAAAGTAAACTATTTTATAGCATTCGATTTAGGTGCCACAAGCGGCAGAACTATACTTGGAAAACTGGAAGGGGAGAAGTTAGCCTTGGAAGAGATAACACGTTTTCCAAACCAGATGTTGCAGTGGAACGGACATTTCTATTGGAACATTTATTCATTGTATGAAAATCTGAAGAAAGGATTTGTGGAGGTTGCCCGTAAGGGAGTATCTGTAACTTCGGCAGGTATCGATACTTGGGGAGTTGATATCGTTTGTGTGAATTCTGACGGTGAGTTATGCGGCATTCCATATGCATACAGAGACCCACAGACTATCGGAAAGAAAGAGGAGTATTTCGATAAGGTGATGAATTCCAGGGATGTATATATGCGCAGCGGCATACAACATATGGATTTCAATACTATCTTCCAGCTTTATGTGATGAACAATCGCAAATGCAAATCATTGCAGGATGCTGATAAAATACTCTTTATTCCGGATGCATTGAACTATATGCTGACAGGAAAGAAAGTTACGGAATATACGATAGCTTCTACTTCCGGATTGCTGAATCCTGATACTCGTGATTGGGATAATGTCCTCCTTGAAAGTATATCGGTAGATAAGGAAATGTGGGCTTCTATTGTAAAGCCAGGTACTGTGATTGGAAACATTACGGACGAATTGGCCGAAGAACTTCAGATACAGCCTCTACCTGTCATAGCTGTAGCAGAACACGATACGGCTTCAGCAGTTGCCGCAATTCCTGCCTTGGATAAGAATTTTGCTTATCTGAGTTCAGGTACGTGGTCGCTGATGGGTATTGAAACAGAACACCCGGTCGTTAATGAAAAAACTGCTGAATACAATATAACCAATGAAGGAGGTGTTGACGGTACAATCAGACTTCTGAAGAATATCACCGGAATGTGGATTGTGGAACAGTGTCTGAAATACTGGAAGAAAGACGGTATAGAATATTCATATCCTGATATGGTCAAGATGGCTTCTGAAGCTGAGGCTTTCAAATGTTTCATCAATCCGGATGATGCACTCTTCGTAAATCCTGCAGATATGTCAGAGGCAATCAATGAATACTGTAAGAGAACAGGACAGACTGCACCTCAGACTCATGCTGCTTATATAAGAATGATTTTCGAGAGTCTTGCAATGAAGTATCGCGAAACTCTTGATGTATTTAAAACTTTGGCCGAAAATCCTATTGAGAAACTTCATGTCATTGGTGGAGGCTCAAGAAATGCGCTTCTTAATCAGTTCACTTCAAATGCTATAGGACTTCCTGTTATTGCAGGTCCGGCTGAGGCTTCATCTGTAGGAAATATCATGCTTCAGGCTAAAGCAGCAGGTATTGTAAATTCACTCCAGGAAATGAGAAATGTAATTTCTGCCAACGTAGAGCTTTCTACATATTATCCTATGGATAGCGAACTGTGGAATGAGGCATATAAAAAGTATCAGGAAATCATAAACAAGTAATAAACAATAACTTATAAACTCAAAAACCATGAAAGAAGAATTGATAGTAAAATCGTACGAGATTGCAAAAGAACGTTATGCAGCATTAGGTGTTGATACAGACAAGGTGTTGGAACAGATGCAGAATTTCCATCTTTCACTTCATTGCTGGCAGGCTGATGATGTAGCCGGATTTGAAGTACAAGCAGGACAGTTGAGCGGAGGTATTCAGGCTACAGGAAACTATCCCGGCAAGGCAAGAAACATAGACGAGCTTCGTGCTGATATCATAAAGGCTAAATCTATGATTCCGGGAACACACCGTCTGAATCTTCACGAAATATATGGTGATTTCCAGGGTAAGGTAGTAGATCGTGATGAGGTTGATACAACTCATTTCCAAAGCTGGATAGAATGGGGTAAGGAGAATGATATGAAACTCGACTTCAATACTACGTGTTTTGGACATCCGAAGAGTGGAAACCTTTCACTTTCAAATCCAGACAAGGGAATACGTGATTTCTGGATTGAACATAGCAAACGTTGCCGTGCCATAGCGGAAGATATGGGAAAGGCTCAGGGCGATCCATGTATCATGAACGTATGGGTACACGACGGTAGCAAGGATATAACTGTAAACCGTATGAAGTATCGTGAAAACCTCAAGAACTCACTTGACGAGATTTTCGCAACTGAATACAAGAACATGAAGGACTGTATCGAATCGAAGGTATTCGGTATCGGACTTGAAAGTTATACAGTGGGTTCAAATGAATTCTATGTTGCTTACGGAGCACAGAACAATAAGATGGTGACTCTTGATACAGGTCACTTCCATCCGACTGAAAGCGTGGCAGACAAAGTGTCTTCACTTCTGCTTTATGTTCCTGAACTGATGCTCCACGTAAGCCGTCCTGTTCGTTGGGATTCTGACCATGTAACTATCATGGACGATCCGACACTCGATTTGTTCAGCGAAATCGTTCGTTGCGATGCTCTCGACAGAGTACATTACGGTCTTGACTATTTCGATGCTTCAATCAACCGTATCGGTGCATATGTGATTGGTAGCCGTGCCGCACAGAAGAGTATGACACGCGCATTGCTCGAACCGCTTGCAAAACTCCGTGAGTATGAAGCAAACGATATGGGATTCCAGCGTCTGGCCCTTCTTGAAGAAGCTAAAGCGTTGCCTTGGAATGCTGTTTACGATATGTTCTGCTTGAAAAACGGTGTGCCTGTTGGTAATGAATTTATAGCAGAAGTAGAAAAATACGAAGCAGAAGTCACTTCAAAACGTTGATTGCAATGGATGTTTTATTAGGTTTATTAATAATTGCTATAGGCAGCTTTGGACAGTCCAGTTCATACGTTCCAATCAAGAAAATCAAATCTTGGGAATGGGAAAACTTCTGGTTGGTACAAGGTATATTTGCCTGGCTGGTATTTCCACTTCTCGGAGCACTCTTGGCAGTGCCTGAGGGTGGTTCCCTGTTTTCGTTGCTATCCTCCGGCGGTGCATTAATGTCAATAATATATGGTGTATTGTGGGGAGTTGGAGGTCTTACATTCGGGCTAAGTATGCGCTATCTTGGTGTAGCTCTTGGTCAGTCCATTTCACTTGGTACATGTTCAGCTTTCGGAACATTGTTTCCTGCACTTATGGCAGGTACTGATTTATTTCACGGAGAAGGACTGGTGCTTCTTCTTGGCGTATGTATAACCCTTGCCGGTATAGCGGTAATAGGTTACAGCGGTTCTCTTCGTTCACGTTCCATGAGCGAAGAAGAAAAGAAAGCGGCAGTTAAAGATTTTGCTCTTACTAAGGGGTTGCTGGTAGCTCTTCTTGCTGGTGTGATGAGTGCATGTTTTGCGTTAGGCCTTGATGCTGGAAGTCCTATTAAGGAGGCTGCACTGTCAGCAAATGTAAATCCGCTTTATGCCGGACTGCCGGTTATTCTGCTGGTTACTTTTGGCGGCTTTCTTACAAATGCTGCTTATTGCTTCTGGCAGAACATCAAAAACGGAACTACGAAAGACTATTTCAAGGTTTCTCCGTCTTTATTTATAAATAATGTATTATTCTGCATGCTTGCAGGAGTATTATGGTATTCGCAGTTCTTCGGTCTGGAAATGGGAAAAAGCTTCTTCACCGACAATGCTGTCCTTATGGCATTTGCATGGAGCATACTAATGTCGTTGAACATTGTCTTTTCAAATTTATGGGGAATAATCCTGCGTGAATGGGCAGGAGCAGACCGCAAGACTCTTGTTACTTTAGGTATTGGTCTATTAATATTGATATTCTCAATCTTCTTCCCGTCGTTGGTATAGAAGATGATTTAAATGATGATTAAACTTAAAAACTCAAAAACTCAAATATGGTTTACAATAATTCAATTTCAGAAATTATATCTCAGATAGCCGAGGTTGCAGGTTACCTTTGGGAACGTGGATGGGCAGAACGCAATGGAGGTAATATATCTTATAATATTACAGATGTAGTGGATGAGACAATTACTTCACTCAAACCACTGGGTGAGTCAATTGTTCTTCCACAGCCGGTAAAGAATCTGTGTAATAATTATTTTATAGTGACAGGTACAGGTAAAAGAATGCGTTATGTATATTCCGCTCCTATGAAGAATATGTCAATAATCCGTATCTCGGAAGATGGTACTTATTATGATATCATAGCAGAGGAGTATATACGTCCTACTTCTGAACTGCCTTCCCATCTGATGATTCATGACTATCTCATCGGTAAGGGTAGAAAAAATAAGGTAGTTGTCCATACTCACCCTATAGAGCTTGTAGCTATGACTCACAATCCTGCTTTCCTTGAGAAAGATGTATTGAGCAAGATTCTATGGAGTATGATACCTGAAACACGTGCTTTCTGTCCGAAAGGTTTGGGTATAGCAAGATACCAGTTGCCTGGTTCTGTAGTCCTTGCTGAGGAAACTATCAAGCAGCTTGATGAATATGATGTAGTAATGTGGGAGAAACATGGTGCCGTAGCTATCGGAGAAGACTTGATTGAAGCATTCGATATGATAGATACATTGTCGAAGTCTGCCAAGATATATGAGTCTGCTTGCTCTATGGGATTTGTACCAAAAGGAATAACAGATGAACAGATGGATGAATTAAAAAGAGTGTTTAACTTGTAATATTGATTATTATGATAAATAGATTCGTATTGAACGAAGTTTCCTACTTCGGTCCGGGAGCCAGAGAAGTGCTTCCAAAAGAAATATCCCGTTTGGGTTTGACAAAGGCTTTTGTCGCTACAGATAAGGATTTGATTAAATTTGGTGTAGCAGATAAAGTATTATCAGTTTTGCGTAATGCCAATATCCCATACGAAGTATTCAGCGAAATTAAGCCTAACCCTACAGTGTCAAATGTTAAGGCAGGTCTTGCCGCATATGCAGCTTCTGGTGCAGACTTCATTATTGCTATAGGTGGCGGTTCGTCAATGGATACTGCCAAGGCTATTGGTATTATAACCAATAACCCTGAGTTCTCAGACGTAGTATCCCTTGAAGGTGTAGCCGACACAAAGAAGAAATCAGTGCCTATCATAGCTCTTCCTACAACAGCGGGAACAGCAGCCGAGGTTACAATCAATTACGTTATCACTGACGAGGAGAATCATAAGAAGATGGTTTGTGTCGATCCTAACGATATCCCTGCCATTGCTATTGTCGATGCCGAACTGATGTACACCCTTCCGAAGAGTCTTAC
>JAHLFB010000158.1 GCA_018884025.1 Candidatus Phocaeicola faecipullorum | reverse complement strand
CTATAATATTTAAAAGGGGCCGTATCAAACTCTGTATTGAGTAATGATGCGGCCCTTTTTTACTCTTTTAGGGTGTTCAAATTTCAAATTATAAGTTCATTTTTTCAAAAAATGAATTTTGACACACCCTCATCTTTACTGGCGCACAGATTGCTATAAATAAATCAACAAATATAATAGTATGAGACATCAACTACAACTGAGCTGGATTTCTATAGGGACTTTATCACTTTTTGCATCCAATGTTATGCAAGCACAAACAGATTCTCGTCCCAATTCTGATTTTGGCAGATGATTTGGGATATTCTGATCTTGGGTGCTATGGCGGAGAAATTCAAACTCCTAATCTGGACCGATTGGCAGAAGAGGGAATTCGGTTTACTCATTTTTATAATACAAGTCGCAGCTGCTCCACAAGAGCATCTCTATTAACTGGATTGTACTAACATCAAGCTGGAATCGGCAGAATGACTTTTGACGAACACTTGCCCGATTATCGTGGAACCATGACACATAATGGTGTCACCATCGCCGAAGTTCTCAAAGAAGCTGGATATAACACGGCTTGGGTGGGAAAATGGCATGTCGCTGAAACGCCTTTGCGACCGGACCAAAGCAAATGGCTTGCTCATCAGGTTCGGCATGAAGAGTTCGCTCCAAAAGACAACTATCCTATTAACCGGGGATTTCAAGATTGCTACGGCACTATTTATGGTGTTGTTGATTATTTCGATCCGTTCAGTCTTATTTCTGGTGATCAGCCTGTCGATTCCGTCCCTAAAAACTATTATAGTACGATTGCGCTGACTGATACAGCCATTGCATACGTTAATAAATATGCCAAATCCGAAAAGCCTTTCTTTATGTATTTGGCTTATCACTGTCCGCATTGGCCTTTGCACGCCCTGCCTGAAGATATCGAAAAATACAAAGATACCTATAAATGTGGTTGGCAGGCTATTCGTGAAGCTCGTTATGCCAGACAAAAAGAAATGAAACTGTTCGGGGATGCAGATGATTTCCTCTCTCCACGGCAATTTTCCGATTCGTGGGAAAACAATCCGAACAAAGAATGGGATGCAAGAGCGATGGCGGTGCACGCTGCTATGGTGGATCGAATGGACCAAGAAATTGGACATCTTTTAGACGCATTGGAAAAGAACGGTCAGTTAGACAATACGCTCATCTTGTTTATGTCAGACAACGGATGCAGTAATGAAGATTGTCAACTTTATTCCGAAGGGGAAAATGATCGCCCGGCTGAAACAAGAGACGGCAGGAAAATTGTTTATCCTAAACAAAAAGAAGTTTTGCCCGGTCCGGAGACTACTTACACTTCTGTCGGTGCACGATGGGCCAATGCTGCAAACACGCCTTTCCGCTTCTGGAAAGCTAAATCCTATGAAGGTGGCATTTGTACGCCAATGATTGCCCATTGGCCAAAAGGTATCAAGCTGCCTGACGGAAGCATCAATACCTCGTTCTGCCATGTCATTGACATTATGGCCACTTGTCTTGATTTGACCGGCGCGACTTATCCCGATAAATATAACGGATATGATATCCAACCTTATATGGGAATCAGCATGAAACCTATCTTTGAAACTGGAGATAGAACAACGGATCGGGATCTTTGTTTCGAGCATTTCAATGAAAAAGCACTTATTGACGCACAAGGCTGGAAAATTGTACAGCCTGCTAACGGTAATGAATGGGAATTGTATGACTTGAATAACGACCGAAGTGAAATGCATAATTTGGCTTCTATCTATCCTGACCGTGTAAAAGATGTGGTTAAACGTTATTTAGAGTGGGAAAAGAATTGCAAGGTTGTACCACGACCTAAATAATTATATATAGATTTGCTATAAATCTCTATTCTCTTTACAAGAAAATCATTGAGAATAGATATTTATTGTTAAATAATAGAGACATAATTAAGATTATCCCTATATTTCCTCTATGAAAAGCAAGACCGCGACTATTTTTGTGTGTGGAAACGAGCGTCTCTTCCTTTCAAGCTCTTTATTCCCTTGCAATACTGCATGAGGGTCCGGTTCCGATTCTGTTCGGAACTATGAACAATTATGTAAATTCCCTCTTCGAGACTAAAACTCAACCGGGTGTCCTACTCCGTCCGAAACGATAGCCACTTTGCGAAAACGGGATATAATCACCACAAATATATTGGCCTTGTAACGAACGGTTGTATCATTTTATACGGCAGTCATATCAGCTGCCGTATAATGCTCTGTTGGTTTGATGTACGGAGTACCCTGACTAAGTACATACCATACTGCAACAAGCAATTTTCTCGCAATGGCTACTTGCACCTTCATCCTGTTCTTTCTTCTTTCGATACATTGCCTGTATGAGAATTCTGCGAAAAATGAATCTTTCATACGTGAAGCCCCCCATGAACATTCAATCATGGTTTTTCTTACAAACCTATTACCATGTGTGATACTTCGTGCCTTGATTCTGCCCGCGCTTTCCTCATTACGGGGTCTTAGCCCCACCCATGACACCAGTTTCTTGGGTGTCTGGAAATGCGACATGTCTGTTCCTATTTCTGCTATTATTGAGGTTGCGCTATGTTCTTTCACTCCCGGTACAGTCTGAATGTTTTCAATTTCTTGCGGGAACCACTCCATGCATAGTGCAGTCATCTTTTCCTGTGCTTCGTCCTTGTGGCGTTGCTGCAATTCAATCTCTTCTACAAGCTGGTTTATGATGCCCATGTCGGTCTCGCTGACCACTCCGGTGAGTGCTTTCACCAATGTTTGCCTGCCATGCCTGTTGATTGTTCTTCCATGCAGTTCCTTCACAAGGACTTCCGCATCTGTCACACCTTGGGATATAAGTTTAACTATTGAACGGTATCCTTTGGAATCTGTCGTGGATATATAATTGCTGATTCTGATGTTGCACCTCTGGATGCATTGGTCAAGCTTGACCAGATTGCGGCTTATGGAAGCATTCAGGTCAAATATCCTTCTGTCATATTGACGCAGGCGTTGAATCTTCTCGTCAGGAACAAAGCTTGATGCAACCAGTTCTTTACTCAGACAAGTGGCTATCCATTCGGCATCCTTCACGTCACTCTTTTTGCCGGGAAGCTGCTTTATAAAATAAGGGTTGACCAGATGAAGTTTCACTGACCCTTCAAGCACTCGCCATACCGGCATCCAGTAGATACCGGTACTCTCCATTGCACACTCTTCAACGCCTTCAGAGACCATAAGGTCTCGAAGTGTGACCAACTCTTCGGTAAGAACCCCGAATTTATGCTGGATTTTTTCTCCGTTAGCACACAGAATACAGCAAAATACACTATCTTCGCAGAGGCTGGTTTATAATTTGCGGGAGTCGTCAGCGCAAGTTATGGAATTTAACTTTGACATTCATTGGAATAACGGACGTTTTAAGTTTGTCGATGTAAGTCTTGATGACCTGTTGGATTTTGTGAAGTATGAGTATGGCCTTGATATTGATGAGACTGTTGACAGAAATGCTTTGTTGACAGGAAGTTTCTTGCATAATGAAGGCGAGGACGGTATTTTGTCGAAAATAGTATTGTCTCTGAATCTGAATTGTAAAAAAGAGAACGGGAAATATGTTCTTTCAAAAAAAGATGAATGACCATGTAGTTATGTACACCTTTGGATTGTATTTATATATGAAGAAAGTTATAAAAGAATGCGCATCAGATTATAACTGGAATCATGCGAAAAAGGTATGATTTGGTTTTTTATATACCTTTGCTATAACTTAATTTCAAAACAAACACACCATGAACTATTTAAAAGCATTTATTATGGGGACGGCTTTGGTTGCGGCTATGGCTGTTCAAGCTGGAAATGAGGCGGAGAATGTAACGGGAAACTATCTGAATAACCGGCAACCTTTATTCCAGAAAGATTATATTGAATTGCCATTAGGTACAATTAAAGCAGAAGGTTGGATGCAAGAGCAGTTGCTACGCATGAAGAATGGCATGACCGGGCACTTGGACCAAATATACGAGCAGGTAATGGGACCACGCAATGGTTGGTTAGGTGGCGACGGTGATGTATGGGAACGCGGACCGTACTGGATTGACGGATTACTGCCTTTGGCTTATCTCTTAAATGATCAAACGCTTATTGAAAAAGTTAAGCCGTGGATTGAATGGACTTTGAATTCCCAAAAGCCGAACGGATACTTCGGGCCTGATACCGACCGTGCGCCAGAACGTGGATTGCAACGCGACAATTCCCGAGACTGGTGGCCTAAAATGGTGATGTTAAAGGTCATGCAGCAATATTATTCGGCTACAGGTGATGCACGTGTATTGGATTTCTTTACGAAATATTTCAAATACCAGCTTGCTGAACTTCCTAAAACACCATTAGGACATTGGACATTCTGGGGGGAAATGCGCGGCGGCGACAACCTGATGTTGGTTTATTGGCTTTATAATCAAACCGGAGAGCCTTTCCTTTTGGAGCTAAGCGAACTGATACATAAACAAACCTTCAATTGGATCGACGCATTCACCGGAGATGTCCACCTCAATCCAAGACATACCATGCACTGCGTCAATCTGGGCCAAGGATTCAAAGAGCCGGCCGTTTATTTCCAACAGAGCAAGAATCCGGAACATTTAGCTGCATTGGACGAAGCTGTAAGCAAAATACGGAATACGATCGGTCTGGCAACTGGATTATGGGGTGGCGATGAGTTGATCCGTTTTGGACTTCCGACCACTGGCTCTGAGCTTTGCACGGCTGTTGAAATGATGTATTCGTTGGAAGAAATTCTGGAAATCACCGGAAATGTCCAGTGGGCTGATTATTTGGAGCGTGTCGCTTACAACGCTTTGCCAACACAGGTGACGGATGACTATTCAGGACGGCAATATTTCCAGCAATTCAACCAGGTAAGCGCTACGCGTGAATGGCGCGAATTTTCAACTCCGCATGACGACACCGACATCGTATTTGGTGTCTTGACAGGCTATCCTTGCTGCACGTCGAATCTACACCAGGGTTGGCCAAAATTCGTGCAAAACCTTTGGTATGCAACAGCTGATAACGGCATCGCAGCATTAGTTTATGCCCCTTCACAAGTCAAGGCGAAAGTAGCGAACGGCATTGAAGTGGCTATCCAGGAAAAAACAAACTATCCTTTTGACGAAAAGATCGACTTTCAGATCTCATACGCAGACAAAAAGGTGAAAGAAGCTTTCTTCCCGTTCCATGTCCGCATCCCGGGCTGGTGTGAAAATCCTATCGTGAAAATAAACGGAAAAGCTATTGAAGTTGATGCCTATGCCGGACAGGTTGCCCGCGTCAACCGGGTATGGAAAGACGGCGATGTCCTGACCATCGAATTGCCGATGAAAGTTTCCGTAAGCCGTTGGTACGACAATGGTGCGGTAGTCGAACGTGGACCGTTATTGTACGCGCTGAAAATGAACGAGAAATGGGAGAAGAAGCAAATGGAAGCTGAGAAAGTCCAAGATTACGGCGAATGGTACTATGAAGTGACCTCTGATACGCCGTGGAACTACGCCCTCTCTTCCCGTTCGTTCGATCCTGCTCATATCGAAGGAAACTTCATCGTGGAAAAGACCGGGAAAATAGCCGACTATCCGTGGAATGTGGAGAACGCGCCGATTGTTATCAAAACAAAAGCCAGACGACTTAACAACTGGACGGAAGTACGTGGCTCAGCCGGGCCAATCTCCTTCTCTACCCAACAAGGCAATGACATGGGTGAAGAAGAGACCATCGAATTGATCCCTTACGGTTGCACGACATTGCGTATTGCCGAGTTCCCTGTACGCTGGTACTAATTTATCGTAACTTGCAGGCAGAATTCAATTAGCATATATTTAACTCTGCCAACGAGTAATAATTTAACATTAGCCAACTAATTCATGAGCAAAGTATTGTGGATTAGTTGGCTTTTTTGTGCCTTTAAGTATTTCCCCGCAAATAAGATTTGGCTGCTTGCGCCTTCGTAGGGGTCAGAAAGCAGGAATAACCGGGTATTCTCCTCTTCGTAGGCTGCGGATGGCACGAATACCCCTGTTTTATCCGCTGCGTCGTCGAGAATAAATCATAACCTTACGAAAGCTTCTCGAACTCGCAGAGAATGTCTCGTAATCCGCTTTTTTTATGTAGTCTTTTGATTGTTTCGAGTGTATTTATAACAGAAAGGTTATAAAGATTTAATGACAATGGAACATAAAATGGATAATAAGCGAAATCGAAGTGGAAATCTGGCCAATTGGTTTCCTTTTGTGAAACAATTGTATAAAGATTGGGAAGAGGTTAAAAATGATGCAGGTAAGGAAGATTTGGAAACGCGTGATAGAATTTGGGATAACATACATAAAGAGATATCTCCCTTACAGAAATCAACCAATTGGTATATCGGAACTACAATAGGAATAGCTGCGGCAATTGCCTTGATTCTTGTAATTAATATTTTTAATTTCAAGGAGCGGGAGAATTCGTTGTCGGAGGTCAGTTCATCCTTTGTGACACATGTATATAATGGTGAAAATGTATATGTGTTGCCTGACGGTTCCAAATTATGGATGGAAGAAGGAAGTTGTATTAAATATGGCAGGGACTTTAATGCCTCACGTGATGTATGGCTTACGGGAAATGCTGTTTTTGATGTCGTGAAGAATCCGGAAAGTATATTCAGAGTTCATATGGAATCATCATGTATCGAGGTTAAGGGAACTGTGTTTTCTGTGGAGCAGATAAATGAAAATGCCAATGTGGTAACATTGTATTCTGGGCGTATAGATTATATAGGTAATAAGAACGAAACTATAAAATTGAATCCTTCGCAGAGATTAGTTTATAATTTGCAGGAGTCATCAGCACAAATTATAGAGTTTAATTCTGATATTCATTGGAATAATGGACGTTTTAGATTTGTGGATGTAAGTCTTGAGGATTTAGTGAATTTCTTAGGGTATGAATATGGTGTAGATATTGATATGGATGAGACTGTTGACAGAAAAGCTTTGTTGACAGGAACTTTCTTACATAATGAAGACGAGGAAGGTATTTTGTCGAAAATAGTATTATCTCTAAATCTGAATTGTAAAAAAGAGGATGGGAAATATGTCCTCTCAAAAAAAAATGAATGATAATGTAGTTATGTGAACCTTTGGATTGTATTTATATATGAAGAAAGTTATAAAAGAATGCGCATCAGATTATAACTGGAATCATACGAAAAAGGTATGATTTGTAAATTAACAATTAAATTAATGAAAAACATGAGGAAGCGATTCGTATTTTTCAAGGGATTGGTGTTTGTCATGCTATTTTACCCCTTGGCAGATGTGTTGGCGGCAGCTCAGGGGGTGAAAGCTTTGATAGTCCTTCAGGGAGAATCAATGTCTTTAACCGAGGCTGTTCGTGAAATAGAGAAAAGTAGCGACTATTCTTTTTTCTATAATTCTGAGGATTTGGCTGGTGGACAGACTAAAGACTATAACCTTCAGGGAAGTATAGACGAGGTTTTGGCCACAATGTTTGATGGTACAGGTATTTCTTATAAAGTAAATGGAAATGATATTATTCTTTCGAAGCAGTCTGTACAGCAGTCAAGCAAAAAACGTACTTTATCCGGTGTGGTTGTTGACAATAATGATGGTACTCCTATCATTGGTGCTAATGTGGTTATTAAGGGGACAAGTACCGGAGGCATTACTGATATAGATGGAAATTTTAATATTGTTATTCCAATAGAAGGCTGTACAGTTGAAATTACTTATGTTGGCTATAAGAAGTATGAGGCTTATATTACAGATCAGGGATTGATTAGTGTTAAATTGGTTCCGGACGATAGAATACTTGAGGAAGTGGTAATCGTTGGTGCCGGTACGCAGAAGAAAGTTTCTGTAACTGGTGCTATTACTTCTGTGAAAGGTAATGCCTTGAGGGTGCCGAGTTCTTCGTTGACAAATAATTTATCTGGAAAGTTGTCGGGTATTATTTCCATGACAAACAGCGGTGAACCAGGTTCATCTTCTGAGTTTTATATTCGTGGTATCAGTACATTTGGTGGACGTACCACTCCTTTGATATTGTTGGATGGAGTTGAAATTTCCACAAATGATTTGAATAACCTTCCTACAGAGTCTATAGAAAGTTTTTCTATTTTGAAGGATGCCTCTGCCACTGCAATATATGGTGCCCGGGGTGCTAACGGAGTAATGCTTATCACCACAAAGACAGGAGCAGAGAATACCAAAGCTAAAATAAATGTAACATACGAACACTCATTCATGAAGCCGGTAAATATGGTGGAATACGCTGATGGAGCAACATTTATGGAAACATACAATGAAGCTTTATTAGGACGTACCCCATCTGTACAACCAAGGTATTCGCAAGAACAGATTGACAATACACGTAACGGGGTAAATAAGTATGTTTATCCTGATGTTGATTGGTATGATTTGATGTTCAAGGATTTGACTATGAGTCAGCGCGCCAATATCAATGTATCGGGAGGTGGTTCCAGAGTGACCTATTATATGAGTTTGCAGGCAAACCATGATAACGGAATACTTGATGTGCCCAATAATTATTCTATAAAGAACAATTATAACCGCTGGCTCTATACTTTCCAGAACAATATCGGGTATAAGTTGACTTCGACCACCAAGTTGGATTTACGAATGAATGCGCAGATTGTAAATTCAAAATCGCCGAATGTGTCATCAAGTGACATCTTTAATTCTATTTACAATAATAATCCGGTTTTATATCCGGCTATGTATCCGGCATCTCCTGGCGATACACATATCAAGTTCGGTAGTGCGATAATGAGCGGCAGCACGTATTACCAAAACCCTTATGCCTATATGTTGAATACATTTAAGGAAGAAAACTACAGTAAATTGAATGTGGCATTGAACCTTGATCAGAAGCTGGATTTTATAACAAAAGGTTTGTCCTTGACTGCATTGGTGAATTTCAACAGTTATGCCACTTCATACTATACCCGTTCATTGACACCGTTTTATTATGGCATTCTGGATGGAAGTTATAATCCGGCAGACAATACGTTTGAACTTAAAGAAATGCAGACTGGTACTGAATATCTTAGTGAGTCGGGCATTTCCAGAAATGCTGATAATACATTCTACTTTGATGCAAGATTGAATTATAATCGACGTTTCGGCAATCATTCCGTTACGGGTATGTTGATGTACATGATGCGTGAATATCGTAATAGTGTGTTGCCAAACAGGAACCAGGGATTCTCCGGACGTTTTACATATGATTATGGCAACAAATATCTGCTGGAGTTCAATTTCGGATATAATGGAACTGAGCGTATTCAGAAGGGAGACCGTTTCGAGTTCTTCCCGGCTGCTTCTGCCGGATGGGTTATCAGTAATGAAGATTTCTGGGAGCCGGTGAGGGATTATGTAAATCATTTTAAAATAAGAGCTTCATATGGACTTGTCGGAAGCGATGAAACCGGAAGTACTGCCGGAGCTGCACATTTTCTTTACATTAATAACGTAAATCTGGACGGGGGACAAATTTTCCAGACAGGCTATAAAGGAGAGACATCTTTTAGAGGTCCGCTTGTAAATTCATATGCTGTTGCAAATGCTACTTGGGAACGTTCAAAACAGTTTGATATAGGTGTTGATTTACGTTTGTTCGACCAGGTTGACCTTACTTTCGATTATTTTAATTACAAGCGTGACCGCATTCTTATGCAGCGTGGCTCATTCCCTTATATGTTAGGTTATGTAAATGCAAGGCCGTGGAGTAACATTGGTAAGGTGGATAATGAAGGTGTGGAATTAAGCGTAAACTGGCGTAAGCAATTGACTAAGGATTTAAGCGTTGATTTGAGGGCAAACTATACCTATTCCAAGAATACTCAGAAATATGTAGACGAACCGGATTATCCTTATGTATGGCAGACAAATACGGGTAAACCGTTAAGTTTCACAAAAGGATATATATGTGATGGCTTTTTTGCAGATCAGCAGGATATTGATACACATGCCGACCAAAGTTATTTCGGCAGTGCTGTACAGCCGGGAGACTTGAAATATCGTGATGTTAACGCCGATGGACGTATTACTACGGAAGACCAGGTTATGCTGTCGCCTTATGGCAATGTGCCACGTATTCAGTACGGCTTCGGGCTAAGCCTTGTATGGAAAAAACTTGATTTTAATGTGTTCTTCAATGGCTCTGCCAAACGTAGAGTGATGATGACAGACATGTATCCGTTTGTTCCTGCTACCTTTGAACCGGATCACAATCTTATGAAGTGGATAGCCGACAGTCACTGGACGGAGGGAGCGGACAATACAAATGCTGAATATCCTCGTTTGGGTGTTACAGATACACAGATACAGAATAATAACCAGCCGAGCAGTTTCTTTATGCGAAAAGCGGATTTTCTCCGTTTCAAGACTCTTGAAATAGGTTATACACTGCCGTATTGCCGTATTTATTTTAGCGGTGACAATTTGGCGGTATGGTCTCCATTTGATTATTGGGATCCTGAACTATGGTATAATACATATCCTTTGCAACGTACATTCAATTTGGGTGTCCAGTTTAATTTCTAACATAAAAAATAAATACAATGAAAAAGAATATAAAGACCGGAATTTCCGCAATAGTTGCTTCACTACTGATTGGTGTCAGTTCATGTAACTATTTGGAGGTCGTTCCTATCGAACAACCGGATTTGGACGATATGATGGTTGACAGCCGTTCTACTTTGGAATATCTTTATAGCTGCTATGGGTATATGCAGAATGTGGCTAATATTAGTCCTTTGAGATATAATGGAATAGAAGGCGGAGCCGATGAGTTTGTAGTTCCACAGACACTTAATGAAATGTCCTCCGCCGCTCAATATAATAATATTACGCCTGTAAATGCGTATTCCCTTAAGGACCACTACCCGTGGCGTGGACTTTATGAATCTATAGGATATTGTAACCAGTTCCTTAACAGTATAAAGACAAACTGTCCGGAAGAGGTTACACCGCAAGAAAGGCTGCAATATATAGCTGAGGCTACTTACCTGAAAGCTTATTATCATTTCAGGCTGATGCAATTGTTCGGTCCTATTCCTATTATGGATACATTCCTGCCTTCGGATACGCCAAAGGGAGATTTCCCGGGACGGTCTCACTTTGACTATTGTGTGAATTATGTCATAGATTTGTGTGATGAGGCGTTATCCGGGCTTCCGCCTTCCTATACTGCCGCATACTATGGACGTGCAACGACATCTGCATGCAAGATGCTGAAGGCTCGTGTGTTGTTATTGGCGGCTTCACCTATGTACAATGGTGAGTTTCCGGCAAAAGGATGGAAAAATACAAATTTTGAAACTCCCGGTTATGGAAATGAACTTGTAAGTTATACATATGACAGCTCTAAATGGCAGACCGCTCTTGACGCTTGTCTGGATGCAATAGAAACAGCCGAGGGTGCAGGACATAAGCTATTTGATGATATGGATGCCATAGATGCTATAATAGCTAATTATGACTTACCTTTACCGTTAATTCCAGGAAGTGTAAGTGACGAATTTAAAAAAAGGGTGTTGATGTTGCGGTTCCAGATGATAGCGCAGCCTGATGAAGGAAACAGGGAGGCTATTTGGTCTATGGTAAAAGCTAACTGGGATATGTCACAGGCTTCCATTCCACATTTCTTTATGAAAACGAATGATGGCATTACCAATCTGGGACAGTGGAGTATCCTTTCTCCTACTATCTATACTATTACACATTTCTTTACGGCAAATGGTGTGATTCCTGAGGAGGATAATGCATTCCCGTCGGAAGATCAGTGGTATGAAGTGGCTACCGGTAATACAAATAATGTGATTAACCTTTGTGTTGGCCGTGAACCGCGTTTTTATGCCAACCTCTCGTTTAATGGTGATCAATATTCTTCCGTCATAGCCAATGGTAAAGAAACAATCCTTGATTTCACTAATCCTCAAGGAGCCGGGTATAATACGACTCTTTTTGGTAACAATAACAATAATGTTACAGGTTTCCTTAATAAGAAATGGGTGCATCCAAATATCCGTTATACAGGAGTGGGATGGGGAAGTAATATGGGTAATATGAACAATTATGCCACTCCTTTGATGCGTCTTGGAGAACTTTATCTTATGGCAGCCGAATGTTATGCACACATTGATGGTGGGACAACAAAAGGACTTGAATATTTAAATAAAATACGTAAACGTGCGGGAATACCCGAGTGGACTGAAACCAAATTGGGAGCAGCCGGAAAAACATTGCTCGATGCCGTATTGGAAGAACGTTTTGTGGAATTGTATTACGAAGGACAGCGTTTCCATGATATCCGCCGTTATTGCAAAGGCCGTGAGTATCTCAGCAAACACTGCTATCAGGGACTTGACGCCTATCGTTATGCACCTACACTTGAGCAATTAAATACAGTGGTACAGATAGACCAGCCTTTCGACTGGGATGACAGGCTTTACCTGATGCCGATACCGGACAGTGAGCTTTATTCAAATCCTCAACTTGTACAGGCTCCTGGATATTAATTATTCAAGCTTTTATGTCTGTCTGTTTCCTGGTTGAAATGGAGCGGCCGGGGAACAGATAAAATAATGAAAATCATAAAAATTATATTCATAAACTTGAAATTCAAAACTTATGAAAAAGACGTTTAATCTATTATTTGCGACATTTCTCATAGCTGTGGGGATTGTTTCATGCAACGATGAAGATGGAATTCAGGATATAATACCTGAAGCGTATCATGAAATGTTGTATGTCAAGGAAAACGGTACACAGAATGTGACTTTGTATAATGTGGGAGAAGAGGCTTCATATACATTCACCGTTTGTAAAGGCGGCAGTGACCCGTCACTTACCGCAACGGCAAAAGTGACTGTCATTGATCCGGCTACAGATGCAGAATGTCAGGAACAGGCTGCTCAGGAAAATGTCCAGTATAGAGGAATTCCCGCTGAAGCCTATACTTTGAGTAATACTGATTTGGAATTTTCCGGTGAAGAAACCTGGAAACAGGTTACTGTGACCGTTGATCCTCAGAAAGTACAGGATGCGATGGATGGAGTGGCTGAAAATTCCGGCGAGCTTCCGGTGGTATGGATGCTTCCTTTGGAAGTAACGAGTGAAACGGATTCTGTAAGTTCGGAAAGGAACCGCTATATAATCGAGGTAGATGATATCCTTACTCCGCAAATAGGATTCACGAAAACCAGTGAACAGTATTTCCTGGTTAAGGAATATGAAGAAGAACCTACCGCTACAATAGATTTTGCCTTAAATATGGAGTATGAAAAATGGGGAGAATTTACTTGTGAATTTGAGGTGGATAAGGATTATGAATATGAAGAAGGTAAGACTCTTTTGCCTGAAAATTCATATGAATTCTCTTCCGTTACTTTTAACGCGCAAGAATCTGTACAGTCTTCTTTGGCTGTGGCAATCAATGGTAGTGCTTTGGAAACTAAAGAGTATGTGCTCCCTATAAGAATAAAGAGTGTTTCTCCTTCAGTTGAGATTTCTGAATCTAACAGTGTATGTGTGCTTTATGTCAATATCAGTCCGGCTGATCCGAAAAAACTTGATCGTACTGGATGGGCTGCTTCTTCTGAAGCATGCTGTACGAAAGCTGAGAGTTGGTCTAGTATAGGGAATCTTTTCCAGCCTGGTTATGCAACGAATGTATGGTGGTGTGCTACTAGTATAACAGCAGATTATTTTACTGATGCTGCAATGGGTGGTCATAACAATCAAAACAAGTTACAAATACCACATTGGATAATTGTAGATTTGCAAAAAGAGTGTTATGTGACAGCTGTTTCTCTTTATGGTCTTAAAAGTAATGAAGACTCTTATATAACAAAGGGTGAATTTTATTTAGGGTCAGAGCGCTCATTATTTACAGATATTGAGCATCCGGAGGTTTGGACTCATATAGGTTCATTCTCTGATTTTAAAGATAAAAGTGGTCCTATAGAACAAAAATATGAAGTTACTAAAAAATCGAAAGGAAGGTATCTTATGATTTATATGACAGGAACTTCACATCCCGATGGTAACCAAGTAACTCTTAATGAAATAGACGTTTACGGTGTTCCGGCAGGTGAATAGTCATAACTTGCTATATAGGTAAATATTTCGGGATAACTAATCCTTTTTCAGAGACATGAAGTCTCTCTGGATTATTGTTTCAGTAACTTCATGTCTCTGTGTTTTCAAATATACGGAATGTATGATAAGAATTATGATGCTATTTCAAACAGTAATCTTGGCGGCACTTATGGCTATGGGTTGTGATAGCGAAGAGAATGTAAATGTAGATGAACAAGTGGAAGAACAGGATGTTGCCATTCCTGATTGGGAACTTGGATACATGGACATTCATCAAATCAGTACCGGATGTGGGGATGTGGCTTTTGCCATTCTTCCGGACGGGACAACCATGCTGATAGATGCCGGCGAATCGTATGGAGCTATTGATGCGGTAATTCCTCCGCGTCCCAACAGTTCCCTCAGACCGATGGAGTGGGTGGCAAGATATATAAAACATTTTTCTGAACCATTGGGAACTAATGGAGCGTTGGACTATGCTTTTCTAACTCATATGGATGGCGACCATATCGGTACTATGGACAAGGCGACAACTTCTTCCAACGGGAAATATAAACTTACGGGCATTACACACATTGCTTCGTTGGTTGATGTGGAAACGTTGGTCGATCGGGGTTATCCTGACTATAATTACCCTTCCGACTCTTGGTTCGAATCATGGGGAGAGATTATGACGAACTACAAGGCTTTCGTTCAGGAACGTGACGCACAGGGCAAGAAGAATGAAAGGTTTGCAGTAGGCAGTAACACTCAGTTCCGGCTGAAGAAAAATGCCGGGGCTTATCCTGATTTTGAGATACGTAATATTGTCGGTAACGGGGAGGTATGGACAGGCGAAGGGACATCTGTACGTAAGGTGTTCGAAGCGCAACAGTTTAAGGGTGAGAACTCGCTCAGCTGTGGCATACATATACATTACGGAGACTTTGACTATATTACATTGGGCGACATACAGGGAGTAAACAATAGCGGAGGCGCGATGGACATGGAAACGGAAGTGGCTCCCCTTGTTGAGGACATGGATGTCGTTAATGCAAACCATCATGCTTACAGTGATGCCATGAACGAAACATTTATAAAGGCTACCAGACCGAAAGCGTTTGTTATCCCTTCAAGGGACAATTTCCATCCGTCTGCCGCTCCATTGGCCAGAATGCTCAGCAAGGATCTATATCCTGATTATAGATATGTGTTCGCAACCGGCATAACCGACAAGAATCTGGTAACACTTGGCGACAATGGAAAGCTTGTACGCAACGGACATATAGTGGTCCGCATATATGATGGCGGAAAAGAATTCAGAATATTTGTACTTGATGACAGTGAGGAGTCATATAAGGTCATTTATCAGACGGGTGTACTTAGTGCGTTATGATAAAGTTTAGCCTGTTAAAAATATGTTTTAAATCATGCCATTCAGGAGTTTGTATTTTTATATTGACAATCTTTTAAAAATGCTATAAATTATGTCATTCAAGAATTTACATTTGGTACTAACAGTCTTTTTATTCAATTTACTATGTGCATGCACTTCCGAGGCATCGGAGTCAGACGACAGTTGGATGCTTGATAAAAATTCATCGGTCTATTCAGACGGTGGAATATTATTTGCACACATGAAGCACTGGGATTACGGCGGGCTATATTATTGCATTAGCAAAGATGCTGTAAACTGGACAATGTTAAACTATAATAGAACCATTGAACCGAGGTACAACGGGCATCCTGATATTATGAAAGGAAGAGATGGCAGGTATTATATGATAGCGGGAGTAGAACCAACTATTGATGATTTGGATGCGGCAGTCTGGGTCAGTGAGGATTTGCTTGAATGGAATGTGGAACATCTGATTCCTCATGAGTTGATGGATACAATAAAGGATTATAAGACAACGAAGACATGGCGCGGGGCACCTAAACTTTTTTATGATGAGGATAGTGACCAATATATTATTACATGGCATTCTTGTCTGGAAAAATATTTTGAACAGGGAAATGCGGAGTGGGAGAGTTATCGTACATTTTATGTCCTGACAAAGGATTTTGAGACTTTTACGGCACCTAAACGGTTGTTGGATTTTAAGTCGGAGACTTTTAAGGATATGGCAACCATCGATGCGATAATACGTAAGGTGGATGGTAAATATTATTGTATAGTGAAGGATGAAAGATGGCTCGAAACTTCTCCGACAGGAAAATCAATACGTATATGTAGCTCTGATAATCTTACCGGTCCTTATTGTGAACCGGATATAGCTGTTACCCCGGTGAATGAGTATGGTTGGGAGGCTCCTATATTAATGCCTAATCCTGAAGGAAACGGATGGTATATTTTTGCGGAAAACATTGAAACGAAATATTACGAGCGTTTTGATGCCCCTGATATTGAGTCAACTACCTGGACAAAATTATATTTGCCGATAGAGGATACAAGGCACGGATGTATGGTTCGTATAAACCAGGAGCAGTATGATGCCCTTATGGAGAAATATGGCTATTGATACGTTTGCATCCCGGTCGTTTATCGGATTTTAGCAAGTGCTGTGATTGACACCTCCACCTGTTTTTGACTATAAAATTTAAAAAATCAAATACTAAGAAACATGAAAAGAATATATATCGCCCTATTGGTTTTCCTGTCGGTAATACAACACGCATTTGCTGTCGGCGAGAGCATGTTTACTCCCGTGTGTGAAACGAACTTGCGTGTACCCGCCGTTCCATTGCTCCTGTCTGATCCTTATTTTTCAGTCTGGTCTGCGTATGATGAATTGAATGATGGACCTACAACACATTGGAGCGGTTCCGAGAAGCCATTGTCAGGATTGCTCCGTGTTGACGGGACTGTATATCGTTTCATGGGAGCCGGTGGGGGTGTCGCGTCAGAGGTCGCAGTACAGACTTCTGTAGATGTATTGCCTACTCAAACTTATTATACATTCCAATGTGGAAAGGTGAAACTGGAATTGGTGTTTACTGCTCCTCTCCTGATGGACAATCTGGATATGCTTTCCACTCCTATAAATTATATATCCTATCGTGTAAGCGCCACAGACAAGAAACAGCATGATGTACAGATATATTTTGATATGAACTCGTTGATGGCCTCGGAGTCAATTCATCAGCCGGTTGTTTCAAGAATAGCGAAAAGAGACGGATTGGTTTATTTGAATACCGGGACTGTAGACCAACCTTATCTGGACAGAAAAGGTGATTTTGTCCGTATCGACTGGGGATATGCTTATCTGGTTTCACTTATGTCGCATGAATACGCCTTGGGTAATGGTGCCGATATGCGAAAAAGTTTTCAGGAATATGGCAGTCTTCCAAGAACTTCAGTGGCTGAAATCGTAAGCCGGGACACTCTGAATGCAACTGTAATGGCGAATGTTGAAGGATTGGGACTTATAGACCATAATGGACGTACCGGATTCGTCATGGTCGGTTATGATGACATCTATAGTATAGAATATATGTACAGGCCATATATGGCATATTGGAAGCATAATGGCTCTGTTACGATAGAGGATGCTTTTTCAAGTGCCTGTGAAAACTATGAAACGACGATGCGGTGTTGCCGGGATTTTGATGAAATGATTTATACTGACGCGGAACGTGCTGGAGGAAGGAAGTATGCTGAAATCCTGTCTGCCGCGTACAGGCAAGTGATAGCAGCGCATAAACTGTTTACCGACAATGAAGGCAGGCTAATGTTCTTTTCAAAAGAAAATGCGAGTAACGGATGCATAAATACTGTTGATTTGACATATCCCTCAGCTCCATTGTTTCTCGTGTATAATACGGAACTGATGAAGGGTATGATGACGAGTATTTTTGAGTATAGTGCCAGTGGAAGATGGAACAAACCGTTTCCGGCACATGACCTGGGAAAATATCCTATTGCAAACGGCCAGGCATATAGGGGGGATATGCCTCTTGAAGAGGCCGGTAACATGCTGATATTGAGTGCGGCAATTGCAAAAATAGACGGTAATGCTTCATATGCCGCCCGCTATTGGAACCTGCTGACCATTTGGACGGATTATTTGGTTGATAATGGACAAGATCCGGGAAACCAACTGTGTACGGATGATTTTGCAGGACATTGGGCACATAATGCCAACCTTTCAGCAAAGGCTATTATTGGAATTGCGGCTTACAGTGAGATGGCACGTATGCTTGGCCTGGATAAAATAGCAGAAAATTACATGACCAAAGCTCGTGACATGGCCAAGAAATGGGAAGATATGGCTGACGATGGTGACCACTATCGTTTGGCTTTTGACCGTCCTGATACGTGGAGCCAGAAATACAATATCATATGGGATAAATTATGGGGGCTAAATCTTTTTCCTGATGATGTGGCAAACAAAGAAGTGGCTTATTATCTTTCTAAACAGAATAAATACGGATTGCCTTTGGACTGTAGAAAAACATATACAAAATCGGACTGGATAATGTGGGTGGCATGTTTAGCTGATGATATGGAAACTTTCAGCAAGTTTGTTAATCCTGTATATGATTTTATAAATGAAACTCCTACACGGTGGCCGATAGGAGACTGGCATGAAACAACGGATGGTACTACTATCAATTTCCATGCCCGTTCTGTGGTAGGAGGATATTGGATGAAAGTATTGTTTGATAAATGTATGGAGAAATCCAATTGACTATCTTGAATTGGTTAAGATACATACACATAGGTATTTTATTATAGTCTGTAACAATGTAGAGTATTAATGGAATAAACTTAGTTTTATGCAATATATTAGAAAATCATTATTGTTTTTAATACTTATATTAGTAGTGAATGTTTATTCTAATGCTAATATAGACAGTTCATTTCCCAAAGATCAACTCTTCGCTTTAGGTTCTTATTATTATCCAGAACAATGGGATGAAGTGCAATGGGAAAGGGATTTGAAGAAAATGTCAGAGATGGGTATATCTTTTACCCATTTTGCGGAATTTGCGTGGGCAATGCTTGAACCTGAAGAGGGAAAGTTTGATTTTACATGGCTTGATAAAGCTGTAAATATTGCAGGTAAATATGGGCTAAAGGTTATATTGTGTACTCCAAGTCCTACACCTCCTGTGTGGCTTTCGACAAATTATCCGGATGTCTTGATAGTAAATGAATATGGTATGCGTTTACAGCATGGCAGGCGACAACATGCTTCCTGGAGTAGCGACAGATATCGTAAATACGTAAGTCGTATTGTTGGTCTTCTTGCAGAGAGATATGGTAATAATCCTACGGTTATAGGATGGCAGATAGACAATGAGCCTGGACATTATGGTGCTTTGGATTATAGTGAGAATGCTCAAAATAAATTTCGTATATGGCTTGAAAATAAATATGGTAATATAGATAACTTAAACCGTATATGGGGAAATTCTTTTTGGAGTGAAAATTATCAGAACTTCGGACAGATACGTCTGCCAAATCAACAGGCTACCCCTGACAAACTGGTAAATCCTCATGCTATGCTTGACATGAACAGATTTATGTCTGATGAGCTGGCTTCATTCATAAACATGCAGGCTGATATTCTTCATGGTAAAATAAATAAAAATCAGTGGGTTACCACAAACCTGATACCGGTTTTTAATCCGGCCGATCCGGTTAAAATGAATAAACTTGATTTTACCACATATACAAGATATTTGGTGACAGGTCATAATTCAGGTATAGGGGAGCAGGGATTCCGTATCGGGAAACCGGAAGATATAGGATTCTCAAATGATCAGTTTAGAAACTTCATAGGCAATGAATTCGGTGTTATGGAGTTACAGCCAGGGCAGGTAAACTGGGGCATCTTTAATCCACAGCCATTCCCTGGAGCGGTCAGAATGTGGGTATATCATGTTTTTGCCGGCGGTGGAAAGTTCGTTTGTAATTATCGTTTTCGTCAACCATTAAGAGGGTCAGAACAATTTCATAATGGGATGATTCTTACAGATGGAGTAAGTTTATCGCCAGGAGGAAAAGAATATGTACAAATTGCTAAGGAACTAAAAACATTACATAAAAAATATGATGAATCTGCTGTAATGCCTCAAAGCATGGCTGTGCGTCGTACTGCGATTCTTTTCGATATGAATAATTATTGGGAAATGGAGTATCAGAAAGTAACTTTCCAATGGTCAACAATGGGGCATGTGCACAAATATTATAATAAACTTAAATCGATAGGCGCTCCTGTTGATGTAATATGCGAGGATAAGGATTTTTCCGATTATCCGTTTCTTGTGGCTCCTGCATACCAATTGCTTGACAGTGCCTTGGTTAAAAGATGGGAGAAGTATGTGGCTAATGGTGGTCATTTGGTGCTTTCCTGTCGTACAGGATTGAAAAATAGGGAAAACAAACTTTGGGAAGCTCCTTTGGGGGCACCTATACTTGGACTTTGCGGAATACAGTCGATGTTTTTCGATCATATGCCTGACAATTTGTGGGGAAAGATAACAGCGCCTGGTGGTGAAAATTTTGAATGGAATAATTGGGCTGATGTGATTATTCCTGAGGATGGTACAGAAGTATGGGCTGAATACACTGACCAGTTTTATAAGGGTAATGCTTGTGTAGTTCATAAAAAAATAGGAAATGGTAGTGTTACTTATATTGGTGCTGATACAGATGACGGTAAACTGGAAAGATATGTACTGGAAAGATTATATAGAGAAGCAGGGGTTAAGACTGAAAACCTTCCTTATGGAATAGTCAAAGAATGGCGTGATGGATTCTATATAGCATTGAATTACACATCTGAAAGTTATGACTTAAATTTACCTTCTAATTGTGAGATAATAATAGGAAAAAGTGTTTTGCAACCAGCAGAAGTAACTATCTGGAAAGAAAAGTAATAATTATTATTCATTTTCTTTTTATCGGATTTATCTTCTTTAGAAAATACGATGATTTATTTAAGATAACCTCTCTTCAATACAATCCGAGAAAGAATGACTTCAGAAACAGATGAAGTTACAGTATTGGCTATATGGATTTTGAGAGTACATCGTCAATATAATAAATTATACCAAAGATATAGACGGATTGTTTGTCCGGAACATCTGGAAGATTAGCGTACTTCCAATTCTACAATATATTAACTATAAAATGTCCCCATCGGCAGAGTTATATATGCGCTATTTTAATTCTGTCAATGGGTTAAAAAATAATATGAAACATCTCTTTTTAATACTGTTTATCCAATTTGTTTGTGTCCATCTCGATGCCCGGCCATTAGGGAGGAATATAGCTTATAGCGACGATAATGTGCGTTTCACAGTGATTTCGGATGGTGTTATAAGACTTGAATATTCACCTGATGGTAGATTCGTTGACAATATGTCTTTTCTGGCTGTTGAACGAACTTATCCGGCTGTGGATTACAAAGTGAAACAGACACGCCGTAACGTAGAGATAACAACATCGAAAATGAAACTTACATACAAAAAAGGTAGCGAGAAGTTTAATTCCTCAAATCTGGAAATCATTTCCGGAAAAGGAATGTTTCCGT
>JAHLFB010000157.1 GCA_018884025.1 Candidatus Phocaeicola faecipullorum | reverse complement strand
CCGATTATACCGCTTGAAAGCATGGATATAGGGATATTACAGGAAAATTGAAAGCATACTCTATGAAAAATGAGAAAGCAATGATTATATAACGAAAAAGAGGATGCGTCATTTTGACACATCCTCTTTCTTTTTTTCATCGTTACTGATGTTTGCCTTCTGAAATCCCTATGGGAAAGATATAAAGGTAAAAGTTAAAGTAATATATTTGTTTTTTATGCCTTGTCTAATAATATAAATAACATTATGAATGAATTGTCTATAACAAAAGTTGAGAAATCATCATTTGAAGTAATTGAAGCTATTAATAGCTTACTTTCGCAATTAGTTACGTCAAGACACATTTATTTCTCTGAGTATGAATTGAACAAAATTATTTCGTCTGAATCAAGTGACATATTTTTATTGTATAACGAAAAAAATATTGTTGGAATGTTTACGTTAGGCAATTATATAACTCCTACGGGACGTAAATATTGGTTGGAGGATGTAGTGGTTGACAAAGAATTTAGAGGAAAATCTTTGGGGAGAAAACTTGTTCATGAAGCTATAAAATTGGTATCAAGTAATGGAAAATCGACCTTGATGCTTACATCTAAGCCGTCTCGTGTTGCTGCAAACAGATTATACATTTCAAGTGGTTTCCAATTGAAAGAAACGAATGTATATAAAATGGATTTTGAGTAATGAATATTTAATAGGAGAAACATTTTGTAGTCAATATGATGTGTTTTTCTTTGTATTTTTTATTGCGTATTCTTACTTTTGTATGCATATGATTAAATATAATTATTCTTTATAATTGGAAATGCCGATGAAAAAGACATTGTTAAGAGGTTGGAATTGGTGTAGAAGGTTCAGAAAACGTTGTGGATATGGTGTACATTCTCCAGCTGACTTTTTCTTTATAACATTTGTAATATACGAGAAATTACCTTTTTACGCTTATTCACCTTTACATCATCTTCGTAGATTAGTTGCTCATTTACCAGGACATAGAGAAAAAGTAGATAAACTATTCTTCAGACTAGTAAATTTTATTCGACCCCAGATTGTCATGGAGTTTGGTACCGGATCTGGTATGACAACACGATATATGGCTGAAGCTAATCCGCAGATGTGTGTTTATACATTTTCAGAAGAAATAAATACCCAGGTTGAGAGGATTTTTTCAGCAAAGAAACAAATTCATTATTTAGACAGTAAATTTTCCACAGATACTTTTAAAATGTTGAAGGATGGTGGAAAATCTCCTGTATTGTTTCATATAGCGCATGTAAATTCTTATAAGGATATATATGAAAAGATTGTTGAATATGCGTCAGATGGTGATTGTCTGATTATTTCTTTGCCATATGCAGACAAAGATAAAAAACAGTGGTGGAAGAATGTGAAGGATGACAAGAGAACAGGAGTAACTTTTGATTTATATGATATTGCTATTGTCTTTTTTGACAAAAAACGTATAAAAGAGAATAGAATAGTCAATTTTCTGTAAATAGTATCTTTTTCTTTGAACCATTATATAGCTTTTGAAGTTTACTAATAATACCATATTAATTTATGCCATGAAGAAAAGTTTGATTTATACAAAGACTGGAGATAACGGAACTACTTCTTTAGTAGGAGGTGTGCGTGTATCTAAAACCCATGTCAGATTGGAGGCCTATGGAACAATTGATGAACTCAATTCCGGTATTGGTATGTTAGTTTCAATTATAGAAATAAACGAAGATAAAGAGCTTTTACAGTTTGTACAGCATAAACTTTTTTCTTTAGGGTCTTATCTGGCGACAGATACGAACCAGACAAAATTGAATATAGCTTCAAATATTGGGGAAGAAGACGTTTTTAAAATTGAAAATTCAATAGACTCTATAGATGCTCAGCTTCCTCAGCTTAAAGGATTTATTTTGCCGGGTGGAAGTTATCAGTCTGCTGTTTGTCATTTATGTAGGACTATATGCAGAAGGGCTGAAAGAAGGATATTGGATTTAGAAGAGAAGGAGATATGCGAGATCGACGTGAACTGTAAACGCTTTGTAAACAGATTATCTGATTATTTATTTGTTTTGTCTAGAAAATTAAACCATTTTGCATCAGTTAGTGAAATTTATTGGGATAAGACTTGTAAATGAATTTTTTTGTTATACTTTTGTGGCTCAAATAAGAATAAAACTTTTAAAAATAGATATACTATGTATTGGACATTAGAATTGGCCTCTAAACTGGAGGATGCTCCATGGCCAGCAACTAAAGATGAGTTGATAGATTATGCAATGCGTTCAGGCGCTCCTCTTGAAGTTATTGAAAATCTTCAGGAAATGGAAGATGAAGGTGAAATTTACGAAAGCATTGAAGATATTTGGCCAGACTATCCTAGCAAAGAAGATTTTTTCTTCAACGAGGAAGAATATTAGTGCGATTGTAAGCATGAAAATTGCTATTAAATCCCTGTAAATCTTACTGATTTACAGGGATTTAATTTGTTTAGAAACAGCGTTTGACCGCCTTAAATGGCGTGGTTTGTTTGGATAAACAGGCTTTTTTCATCGAGAACTTGCATCACTAGTTTGTGTGGAATTGAGGGATGGTCCATTTAAGCAGGATACCTTGTGTGGCAAATACTGAACTTCCATTCTCCACATACTGGCCATGCCCAACGAGGAATCGGTCATCCTGTTTATGAGAAAGACGGCAATGGGTGAGAATTCTTGCCTATTTCAGGTCTCCGGAATCAATCTTGACGGTAATCTGTTCCCGGACGAATAAAAATTCTCATCGGCAAGCTAGCCTGCCGATGAATTAACGGATAAATTAATATCTTTGCAAAATTAATAGGTCTGAAAACTCACTTTAGACCCACAAAATGAAACATTACCTATATTACATTTATATTAATTTTTTTATGGTTAAATATTTTTCTATATTTAAAGGTATATACACTGGTATCTTTATCAGCGTTTTGTCTTTATATTTCTTTTCTTGTTCTTCCGAATTTCAGGATAATTATCAGGACAAGGATGACGGATATCTGGATATCGCTTTTTTCAAAGAGAAGACAAGGGCTGACTTTGCAAATGATGGTTCCGGAAGTTTTACAGAAGGCGATAAAGTTGGGCTTTACCTTCAAGGGGATAAAGGTCTTTCTTATCGTGAACTTACATATTCGGGAGGACAGTGGATTCCACGTCTTAAGCGTAATGAATTTGGTGAAGGATCAATATCTTTGTCGGCTCATTATCCGGCAACCGGAGAACAACAGAATCCAGAGACTTATCAGCTGAATATGGCATTAGATCAGACTGAAGACGGTTTTTATAATTCAGATTTGCTGTTTTCAAAAACAGTCGTCGGGTCAGGGGTATACGAAGCTGATGTGAATTTCGGGCATGTTCTTCACAGAATCAGGATTTTTCTCTCTGGCAGTGTGACTTCGCCAGAGGTTAAAGTCAGGAGCCTAACACAGGGCAATTTCAATCTCCTTACCGGTGAAGTCAAAGTAAGTGGAACCGATTTCAAATGGATTACCCCATTCAAGGATGGAGAAGGAAATTTTGCCGCTGTGATTATTCCTCAAAGTACGCTCCCTTACAGGGACGATGATGGACTTCTGCAGATCGTAGCAGAGGGTAAGACAGCGTATTTCAATGCTCCTGAAAAGACAGAAGAGAATAATGACCTTACATTTTTCGAGTCAGGAAAGCAGATTTCGATAAACCTTACTCTGAGACCGGGCGTTCCTGAACTTGCAGGAAAGACATTGTGGGTATATGGATTGAATGTGCCTGATTTTCCAGGTAAGGAGAATCTTACTACATATAAGCTCGGTGAGAAGTATGGTTTGCCTCAAGGCCAGTGGCTCAGATATGACAATCGTTACTATGAGGAGCAATATCTCACGTGGGCTGAAGGATGTGGCTAGTATGACTGCAACAAGTCATATGAAAACTATGAAGACGATTCCCAAATGTGCTGGGCTGCATCTGCATCAAATGTGCTGTCATGGTGGATGTGTTTGAATAAAGAATACCTTGCTGCATACGATGTAGATTATGGTTCTTCGGTGACGACTGGTTCAGGTTCTTTCGAGCGTCCGTCCTATGATTTCAAACCGCTTTACCCAGACGGGGTTGGCAACTGGGACGGCTCTCTTCCAGAACCGGATTATGTCACAGTCAACAGGTCGGAAGTTTTCCAGTTTTTCAAAGAGCATTTCCCGAATTTTGGCAACGATGATCCTAAAGGAGTTGAATGGTTTATTACCGGGGCTTATCTTGGCGGCGATATCAATGGGTTTAAAGGATTCCTTCCGGAAGTGTTCACGAGAAATAATGCCTTGACTGCAAGGAGCCCGCACAACCCAGATAGAGAGCAGTTCAATACATTTGTTACAGATGCCCTCCTCAACAAGAGGGCTATCGGTCTAAATGTGTTTGATGTTGCCGGTCCCAAAACTGGAAATCATGCTATGACAGCCTGGGGAGTCGAATATGATGAAGCAGGAGATATTGCCTATATATACTATTGTGACAATAACTTTGCGGAACAGGACCCTAATGGTGCAGTGATTATCAGACAGCAGGTAGTATATGCTGTTGATGATTACGGGAAAGAATGTACTTATCTACAGCAGTTAAAACCGGAGGATCCGGATACTAGAGTGGGGAAATTCCTGATTACCTCTGTATTTTCTGCTGATCTTGGCAGAGATATATGGAAAAAGAAATATCCGAATGTAGTTGTAGAAAAATAATCCATAATCTTTCCTTAAGGATATCTTCATCTACTGGTATTCAGCAGTTTAATCTATAAAAGTCTTTGATAAGTCTGCAAGTTTATTATCTTTACGTTAAGAAACTTGCAGATTTTATGATTAAAGATAGCAATCAATGTTTGCCTGCTAACCATACCATAATCGTCTCAGATGGTGTGGTTTGTTTGCGCAAATTTCATTGATGGTAATATAATGTATTGATGTATAAATTTCCTCAACGAGGAAGAATATTAATTTGTTGAGATATTGGTAAACATTTATGACGAAGACTTTGTTTTATATTTATAACAAGGCCTTGGTTTTGTTTCTAATAAATTCTAAAGCTTATGAAGAAGATTATTTTACTTGCTTTTGCATCATTGATGATGAATGTAATGTTTGCCGGAGAGTTCATTTCAGAGAAAACAGAATCTCCTGTGAAACATCTGAATAAAGTTGAATTTGTTCAGAAGGTATATAATTATGAAAAAAATCCTGATAAATGGGTTTATGAAGGTTCTATTCCGGCTATAGTAGATTTTTATGCTACATGGTGTGGTCCGTGTAAAGCTCTAGCTCCCGTTCTGGAGGAATTGGCAAAAGAATATTCCGGGAAAATTGTTATTTATAAAATAGATACAGACAAAGAGAGAGAGTTGGCGGCAGCATTTGGGATATCAAGTATTCCTACACTGTTGTTTATACCTGCAAAGGGAGATCCTCAAATAGCGCAAGGTGCTTTACCAAAAGAAAGTCTAAAACGTGCGATAGATGAATTCCTTTTAGAGAAAAAGTGATTTTATACTTTCACACTTTATTAGCACTTTGTCTCCGTTAGCAAGGGTTGTGGCAAAAATGTAAATGTCACCGCCCTCTTTCAGTTTTAATTTTTTTCTTAAATCTGCTACGTTTGAAGGAAAATTCCTAATCGTAATATTAGCTTTCTCAAGGTCTTTTAAAAAGGCCTTGAGTTCTTTTTTCCCAAATGTGGAAGTGTCTATTACTTTAAATCTTCTTCCGGGAAAATCTATTATCTCGTTAGAAGTATAGAGATGACTGTTCGGATGTAGTTTTTTTACTCCATATCTTTTAGATAATAGCTTGAAAGGTCCGGCTTTAAGTATTGATGCACCTGGTTCGTATAAATAGTTTCCTATTGAGTCTGTATATTCTATTTCGGTTTTCTTTTCCTCAGAATATGTAAATTCAAAGTGCTGGTTATTTGAGTTATTAACAAGTTGTTCACAACTTATTTTTATGTCATTTTCTTCTTTATACGTTGATTCTGAGTTATTTCTTATTATAATTATAAGTTCCTTACATTCGTTATTAACAGATACAATATGCAAACTGTGGATAAACTGCAATTCTTTTAACGCATTGTGTATATCAAGCATTGGTGATAACTTTATCATACTTATCCTACTTTTTTCAACTAATAGCTTTTCTATTTTAGTAATATCAGGTTCACAGTCTTGTATAGCTACAGTTTTACTGCCATTGTTGTCTCTTCTTGCCGGATCCATAAATATACAATCTACCTGTGGCATTTCTTTTAGAAGTTCCATACCGTCTGTATTATGAATTTCTATGTGGTTTAAACCTAATATTCTAAAGTTGTTTTTGGCAATATCGCATAATTCTTTATTTCTTTCTACGTAAAGTGCATGTTTGAACTGTCTGGAAATAAAAGAGCAGTCAACTCCGAATCCTGCTGTCAGATCAGCCAATGTATTACCTTTCACCAATGTAGCCTTGTATTTGGCTGTGATTTCAGACGAACACTGTTCCATAGATAAATGTTTGGGATAGATTATTTCGTCTATGTCGGCCCATGAAGGAATTTTCTTTTCAGCTATTTGCCTTCCAGCAATCTGTGTTACAGCTTCGTTCATGTCTATATCTGGATAGCTTTTGGCTTTTAGTGCGAGCGCTCGTACATCGTCTTTACGATGTTCTCTTATAAATTTTATAGTTTCTGGTGATAATACAGTCATATTTGATATGTAATGAAAGTAAAGGTGGTACAAAGATAATTCTTTTTGTAATATATATTGTGGTTATCACAGTTATAAAAAAATGTTCAAAAGTTTTGGTATTATAAATTTTATGGATACCTTTGCAACTGCAAATACAAAATTTGCAATCGGAATGTAGCGCAGTTGGTAGCGCACTACGTTCGGGACGTAGGGGTCGGGCGTTCGAGTCGCCTCATTCCGACTGAAAAATAAACAAGCCCAGATGGCGGAATCGGTAGACGCGCTGGTCTCAAACACCAGTGGAGTAACATCCATCCCGGTTCGACCCCGGGTCTGGGTACTAAATAATAATGATAAGCCCTTGTAAGTTAATTACTTATGAGGGTTTTCTTTTTCTTTACTGTAACATAGCTGAAACATTTCTGATTTTTCGTTTCGAAATATATAGTTTTATTAAACTATATAACGTAAAAATTGGATGCGTTGATATAGATTGAAGATATTTTATGGATAGTATTAAGCATAAAAAGGCATACACCAGTCGGGAAATATTGACAATAGCTTATCCTATACTTATAAGCCTGGTGATGGAGCAGGCTATAGGTATGACTGATACCGCATTCCTGGGGAGGGTAGGCGAAATAGAGCTGGGGGCTTCGGCCATTGCCGGAGTGTATTATATTGCCATATTCATGGTAGGATTTGGCTTCAGTATAGGTTCACAAATATTAATGGCTCGACGTAATGGCGAGCAGAGATATTCAGAGATAGGTGATATATTCTATCAGGGAGTTTACTTCATGATATTCCTGGCAGCTTTCGTTTTTGCCCTTACTGAGCTTATAACTCCATGGCTGCTGCCTAAACTTCTTTCATCGGACAATATATATACCGCTGCAGAAAGTTACATCCATTGGAGGGCGTTCGGATTTTTCTTTTCGTTTGTGGCGGTAATGTTCAGGGCTTTCTTTGTTGGTACCACACAGACAAAGACTCTTACTCTGAACTCACTCGTTATGGTTGGCTCAAATATTGTATTCAATTATATACTGATTTTCGGAAAATTCGGTTTCCCCGCATTAGGTATAGCCGGTGCGGCGATAGGCTCTTCGTTGGCAGAACTTGTTTCGCTGATATTCTTCATTACATATACAATCAGGAAAATAGATGTGAAGAAATACGGACTTAATAAGTTTCATGCGTTTGATACGAGTAAATTAAGGAGAATACTTAATGTTTCGTTATGGACTATGATACAGAACTTCATATCGCTGTCCACATGGTTTCTTTTCTTCTTGTATGTGGAACACCTCGGAGAACGTCCGCTGGCCATTACCAATATAATAAGGAATATTTCCGGTATAACGTTTATGATAATATCTGCATTCGCGTCAACGTGCGGCTCATTGGTCAGTAATCAGATTGGGGCAGGTAAAGCGGATTCTGTGGTGCTTACTGTTCACCAGCATATAAAGTTAGCATTTGCATTTGTTATTCCATTAAGTTTACTGTTTGCTGTTTTTCCTAAAACCGTTCTTGGTATCTATACAGACATGCCGGAGCTTATAGAGGCATCTGTTCCGTCCTTGTGGGTATTCTGTACCACAACTTTATTTACAGCGGCGTCGAATGTATATTTTCAGTCAGTATCCGGTACGGGAAATACCAAGATGGCTTTTATATTAGAATTTTGCACCTTGTTCATCTATGCCGCATACATCACCGTCGTGATATTAATAATGAGGCTTGATGTAGCTTGGTGCTGGACCTCTGAACATGTTTATGGTGGATTCTTGCTTCTTTTTTGCAGTATATATTTACACCGTGGAAAATGGAAATCCAGGAAGATATAAATTTGAAACATATTAAAAACACATAAACCGTATGCGGATACAATCGGTTTATGTGTTTTCCTGTTTTTGACAGAGTTATTTCAGCTTGGAAAGGAATCGTTCCCTGTCAACGATATATCTTATATGTTTCCCTTCGCCTATTGTACCTTTTGAATCTGATGCGATAACCTTGAATGTGAGTTTTCTGCCGTCAATTTCCTCTAATATGGCTTCTGCCATTACTGTTTCGCCTAAAGCTGATGGTTTGATGTGTGATGTCTCCATCATGGCTCCCACTGTAGTAGAACCTTCAGGCAGATGAGGTGCAACGGCGTTCATTGCTGCGTTTTCCATAAGTGCAACCATTGCAGGAGTTGCGAAAACTTCCATGTCGCCCGACCCCATTGTAAGGGCTGTATTGGAAGTATTTACAGTAACTTTACTGATGTGGTTTAATCCTTTTTCCATTATTATACGTTTATTTATTGTTATTGATACAAAAATATGTGTTTATATTGGATTACACAATAGTAATTATATACGGCCTTGGGGTTTTTATAGGCTTATGTACCTTTGTATTGTTTTGCTGGTAATTATATTTGACTGTTATTACGAAATTTAGTTTTTGTTTTGTCATTTTCTATAAATACAATTTATTTATATATAAATACAGCTTGTATTTTTATATATATAACTTATATTTATAAAAACACAATCTATATTTATAGAATATATAAGGTCATTTTACGGATATTAAATTGATGTATTTTTTTGTATGGACGATATCCGGCAATCGGCCAACCAACTTAATATATGTTCGTACTTGTAGATAGTACTGCTTGTATTGTTTAAAGTGGATAGTCCGGCTAAGGCTCTATGGTATTATTCTGGGTACGTCCTACCAGATTTTGGTATATTACTTGTTTCTCTGTTTAATCGGTATTGCTTCATTATGACATCCACCACAGCTTAACAGTATAAGGCATGCACAGTATTAATTGTATATTTCTAACATAAAACTTACAAACTTATAAGATATTTTTTTGCTGATTTATAGGAAATTTGTGATTTTTGCATATTGATAATTGTCAACAAATAATTAATAAACCAGAAAGAATGAAGAAGATATTGTTAACAGCAGCTATAGCTATGGCAGGTGTAGCATCGTACGGTGAAGAATCTCCGCTTTGGATGCGTTATTGCGCTATTTCTCCTGACGGAGAGCGTATAGCTTTCACTTATAAGGGCGATATTTACACAGTACCCGCAGGGGGAGGAAAAGCCTTGCAGATTACCTCAAGCCGGGCGTACGATACGCATCCTGTATGGAGTCCGGACGGAAAGAAGATAGCTTTTGCATCGGGTAGGGAGGGCAGTCTGGATGTATTTATTGTGGACAGAGATGGGGGAGTGCCGGCGAGGCTTACCACCCACTCCGGCAATGAGGCTCCATGCGCTTTCACAGACAGCGGTCATGTGCTTTTTCAGGCCGTGGTTATGCCTGACGCCCGGGATATGACTTTCCCCGGCGCGCAGTTCCCGCAGATATATGAAGTAGGAACAGGGGGAGGCAGACCTGTGATGTTCTCGTCCGTACCTATGGAGGACGTCAGTATCAGTCCCGACGGCAAGTCTGTTCTATATCATGACAAGAAGGGATATGAAGATGCATGGCGTAAGCATCACACGTCGTCCATTACGCGTGATATTTGGCTCTGTACCGTGCAGGGAGGAACAGAACGGAGTTACAGGAAAATTACTTCTTTCGACGGTGAAGACAGGACTCCGGTATGGGCGCCCGACGGGAAATCGTTCTATTACCTGAGCGAGAGGGAAGGCAGTTTCAATATTTACAAGTCGGACCTGGAAGGCAGGAACATCGCTCGGCTGACGTCTCATACGGAGCATCCTGTACGTTTCCTTTCAGTCGCTTCAAACGGAACTCTGTGCTATGGGTTCAATGGCGAGATATACACAGTGAAAGAAGGGGAGGCGCCGAAGAAAGTCGATGTCAGCATTGTGGCCGACACGTACGGCAAACATCTGGTGAAGCGGCTGAAATCGTCGGGCGCTACAGAAATTTCAGTATCTCCGGAAGGCAAGGAGGTGGCTTTCATCCTGCGTGGCGATGTATATGTGACATCTGTTGAATATAAGACAACAAAGCAGATTACCGACACTCCGGAACAGGAGAGGAATATAGATTTCTCGCCCGACGGAAGAAGTATAGTCTATGCGTCGGAACGTAACGGCCTGTGGCAGATATACCGGGCCTCGCTGGTCAATAAAGAAGATAAGATGTTTACATATGCCAATGAACTGAAAGAAGAAAGACTGACGGACAGCAACGCGACATCATTCCAGCCGCGGTATAGTCCGGACGGCAAGGAAGTGGCGTTTCTTGAAAACAGAACCACACTGCGTGTACTTAATCTGAAGACAAAAGCAGTCCGTACAGTAATGGATGGTAAGTTTGAATATTCTTATTCAGACGGTGACCAGTGGTTCGAGTGGAGCCCTGACAGCCGTTGGCTCCTTTCGGGATATATCGGCCATGGCGGTTGGAACAATAACGACGTAGCTCTGGTCAATGCGTCGGGCAATGGTGAGATTCATAATCTTACTCAGAGCGGATATACTGACGGCGGCGCGAAATGGGTTCTGGGCGGTAAGGCTATGATATGGAAAAGCGACCGCGCGGGGTATCGCAGTCACGGCAGTTGGGGTTCGGAGGACGATGTGTATATCATGTTTTTCGATCTTGACGCTTACGAACGTTTCCGCATGAGCAAAGAAGAACTTGCCCTTGTGGAAGAACAGGAAAAGAAAGACAAAGAAGATGCGGAGAAGAAGGAAAGCGACAAGAAAAAAGGAAAGAAGAAAGATGAAAAGAAGGATAAGGAAGACGAAGTCAAGCCTCTGGTATTCGACCTTGAAAACTGTCGTGACAGAATTATCCGTCTGACTGTAAACTCTTCTAACCTCGGTGATGCTGTACTTTCTTCAAAAGGTGACAAGCTGTATTATCAGGCAGCCTTTGAGGACGGTTATGACCTGTGGGTGCACGACCTGAAGGAGAACAAGACTTCAATCGTTATGAAGAATATAGGTTACGGATCTATGATGACGGACAAGAAACAGGAAAACCTGTATCTCTGCAATTCGTCCATCAAAAAAGTGAATATGGAGAAAGGCGAGTCGAAGACGGTGGAGTTCAGCGCCACGTTCAATTATCGTCCGTATGATGAACGTATGTATATGTTCGACCATATATGGAAGCAGGTGGAAGACAAGTTCTATGTGGCCGATTTGCATGGTGTGGACTGGAAAGGCTATTATGAAAACTACAAACGTTTCCTGCCGTATATAAACAATAACTATGATTTCCAGGAGATGCTGAGCGAGATGCTTGGCGAGCTGAACGGTTCGCACACGGGGGCAAGGTATTATGCTCCGGGTGCTTCGTTCCAGACGGCGTGTCTCGGTGTGTTCTATGACAATGATTATACCGGAGACGGGTTGAAGATAAAGGAGATAATAGCCAAGGGACCGTTTGCCGTGAAGAAAACGGATGTGACGGAAGGATGTATCATCGAAAAAATAGACGGCGAGAAGATTTTGGCAGGAGTTGATTATTACCCTATGCTGGAAGGTAAGGCGGGCAGGAAGGTGCTTCTTTCAGTTTATGCTCCTGAAACAAAAAAACGTTTTGATGTTACAGTAAAGGCTATCAGCGCAGGCGAACAGTCTGAATTGCTCTATAAGAGATGGGTGAAACGTAATGAGCGGCTTGTCGAAAAGCTTTCAGGAGGACGTGTGGCATATGTGCATGTTAAGGGAATGGACAGTCCTAGCTTCCGCACAGTTTACAGTGAACTGCTGAGCGAGAAGAACAGGACTAAGGATGCGGTGATAGTCGATACACGTCATAATGGCGGTGGATGGCTTCACGATGACCTTGTTACACTGCTTAGTGGAAAGGAATATCAGAGATTTGTTCCGAGAGGACAGTACATCGGTAGTGATCCGTTCAACAAGTGGCTCAAACCGTCATGTGTCCTTGTTTGTGAGGATAACTATAGTAACGCTCATGGCTTCCCATGGGTATATAAGGAACTAGGTATAGGCAAGCTTATCGGTACTCCCGTTCCCGGAACAATGACTGCCGTATGGTGGGAAAGGCAGATAGACCCAAGCATTGTTTTCGGAATACCGCAGGTGGGATGTATGGATATGCGCGGCGAGTATCTTGAAAACAAAGAACTTCAGCCGGACATAGAGGTATATAATTCGCCTGAGGAAGTATTGAGGGGCGAAGACAGACAGCTGGAGGCTGCAGTGAAGGAGATGCTGAAAACTATAGAGTGATATTAAGCTGTAAAGTTATAAAGTATTAAAGTTGTACAGGAGGTAAAGCTCAATACATTACAGCTTTACCTCCTGTAATACTGCTTAAGTTATTTATTACTTTTATTCAAGTTTCGCAAGTAATAAAGTATTATCAGTCAACAAGTTGACTTAGAAGGTAAAGCTTAAATGCCAAACAGCATTATACAGTCAATGTACTTACTATTAAACTTTACATACTGAAGACCACTTTAGG
>JAHLFB010000156.1 GCA_018884025.1 Candidatus Phocaeicola faecipullorum | reverse complement strand
GCGGAAACGTAATTCTTCTTGGTGCGGCAGCGGCATTATTTACTATTATTGACAAGGAAACACTTTATCACAGCATAGAGCGTATCTTTGGTTCAAAAGGTGAAGCTGTGGTGGAGATGAACCATCGTGCTTTTAATATCGGATATGAGTATAGTTTGAAAAAAATCAATTGACAAGTCTGCAGTTACAAGTTGACTAGGTTATCGTTTGAAAGAAAACCTTGTCAACTCGTCAACTTGTCACCTAAAAATAATTATCAACGTGAAAGTATTCAGTAAAGAATTAGTAGAGCAGGTAGTAAAAGAGATGAAGGTAGCCGACCTCCGTAATGCTACTATAGGCGATGTGCTTCTTGTAGCATCACGCCTGGAGCAGCTTACAGGAATACCTTTCATCCGTATGGACCAGGGATCACCGGGGCTGCCTGCCAACAAGATAGGCATTGAAGCCGAAAAGGCTGCTCTCGACAAAGGATTGGGAGCGCAATATCCCGCTGCAGCCGGAGTTCAGGAACTCAAGGATGCGGCATCACATTTTGTCAAGGCATTCATAAATATTGACATTTCTCCGCGTGCATGTCTTCCTACAACAGGTTCCGTAGCCGCATCGTTCGGAGCGTTCATAGCTTGTACGCAGCGTATTCCGGGAAAGGACAAGGTGCTGTTCATAGACCCTGGTTTCCCTATTCAGAAATCACAGTTGCGTATTCTCGGTATCAAATGGAAACTGTTTGACATATACAATTACCGTGGCGAGGCTCTCCGTGCAAAACTGGAAAGCATGATGGCAGACGGTGATGTTGCCGCAATAGTATATTCCAATCCGAACAATCCGGCATGGTTCTGTCTGGACGAGGACGAACTGAAAATCATAGGCGAGCTTGCCACCAAGTATGATACAATAGTTATGGAAGACCAGGCATATTTCTGTATGGACTTCCGCAGTCCGTTCGGCCGTCCGTATCAGGAGCCGTATGTGCCTACGGTGGCTAGATATACCGATAATTATATCCTTATGCTTTCCGCTTCCAAAATCTTCAGCTATGCCGGACAGCGTATCGCGCTGGCATGTATCTCCGACAAGCTTTTCGACAAGCAGTATCCAGCATTCGCACAGCGATATGAAGATTCCGGAATATTCGGGCCTACATTCATTGCGTCCATCATGTATATGATAACTTCAGGCTGTACCGCAACCACTCAGTATGCCATGGCCGAAATGATGAACAAATCAGTGGAAGGAGTGATAGACTTCGTTGAGGATACACGTGAGTATGAACGCCGCGCGCGCCGTATGAAACAGATATTTACCGACAACGGTTTCAACATAGTTTATGATTATGATGTCCGCCAGAAAGTAGGCGACGGTTTCTTCTTTACCTTGGGCTATCCCGGTATGACAGGTGGAGAATTGCTCGAAGAACTTATGTACTACGGTGTCAGCAGTATCTCACTTTCCACTACGGGAAGCGACCAGCAGGGAGTACGTGCATGCACATCGCGTATGAGGGAAGAACTTTATCCGGTTCTGGAAGAAAGAATGAAAGCTTTCAGGGAAGACCATCCAATTTGATTTTTACAGTCATTTCTTGCGTCCCACTATTGTCGGACGCATGGCTGACGATGGTGGGACATGCGTTTGACTATGGTGGGACGCATATCCGACGATTGTCGGACGCAACAAACACCAGCATATGTTATAAATATAACCATTAACGATTAAAGATAATACCCATGTTTTGGAATGAAAATAAGGAATGTATGCCTCGCGAACAGATGTGCGAGCTGCAGGGAAAAAGACTTCAAAAACTGGTGACATATGTCTATCATAATGTCCCGTTCTACAGAAAGAAAATGCAGGAGATGGACCTCTCGCCTGACGATATCCGCAGTATAGATGACATAGTGAAACTTCCTTTCACTACGAAGCAGGACTTGCGCGATAATTATCCGTACGGATTGCAGGCCGCACCTGCATCGGAGATAGTACGTGTACACGCATCTTCCGGTACAACCGGTAATCCTACTATTGTGGGATACACACGTAAAGATCTTGCCATATGGTCTGAAGTAATGTCACGCTGTCTCACGGCATACGGAGTTACACGTGATGATACTTTCTCGGTGAGCTATGGTTACGGACTCTTTACCGGTGGTCTGGGAGCGCATTATGGAGTAGAAAACCTGGGAGCTACAGTGATACCTGCATCTACAGGTAACACAGAGAAACATATCCGTCTTATCCGTGACCTGAAGATTACAGGTATAGCATGTACACCGTCGTATGCCATGTATCTGGCAGAAGTGATGGAGAAGATGGGACTTACCAAGAATGATCTCGGACTCCGTATCGGTGCTTTCGGTGCAGAACCGTGGACAGAAAATATGCGTAAGGAAATAGAGGAGCGTCTCGGGCTTAAAGGTTACAACATCTATGGCTTGAGTGAAATCATGGGACCTGGCGTATCATATGAGTGCCAGGAACAGAACGGTTCGCATATCAACGAAGACCATTTCTTCCCGGAGATAATTGACCCTAATACGCTTCAGCCATTGCCTTACGGACAGCAGGGAGAGTTGGTTTTCACTACACTTACCAAAGAAGGAATGCCATTGCTTCGTTACCGTACGAAGGACCTTACATCGCTCATAGACACCCCATGTCCGTGCGGACGTACCTCAGTGCGTATGACTCCTATCATGGGACGAAGCGACGATATGCTCATCATCCGTGGTATCAATGTATTCCCGTCGCAGGTGGAAAGCGTTATTCTGGAAATGAAAGAGTTCGAACCGCAATACTTGTTGATAGTTGACCGTAAAGGCAATCTTGATACTCTGGAAATTCAGGTTGAGGTGCGCCGCGATTTCTTCAGCGATGATATTGGAGCTATGCTTGCCCTGAAGAAATCCCTTGCCGACAAACTGAAGAGTGTACTCTCCATCAGTGCCGATGTCAAGTTGGTTGAACCTAACAGCATAGCCCGCAGTCAGGGAAAATCCAAGAGAGTGATAGATAACCGTAAGTTGGTGTAAGACACTCTTAATTTTTAATTTTTCATTTTTAATTAAAGTAACATGACCATAAAGCAATTATCAGTATTCCTGGAAAACAAGACAGGAAGAATAAACGATGTAGTCCGTACGTTGGGACAGAACGGCATAAATATGCATGCCTTCAGTATGGCAGAAACAACTGATTTCGGAATCCTCCGTCTTATAGTGTCCGATGTGGACAAGGCAGTTGAAGTATTGCGTGCTCAGAACTTTGCTGTAATGTCCACAGAAGTTATCTGCCTCAGTTGTGATAACACTCCTGGTTCCCTTGCCGTGATATTGGAGTATCTGGCAGAAGAAAAAATCTTTATAGAATATATGTATGCCTTTGCCCAAAACGACAAGGCACACGTGGTAATCAAACCAAACGATATAAGGGCATGTCTGGCAGTGCTTGAAGCAAAAGGCTGTACGGTATTGAAGAAAGGGGATTTGTAATATATTAATACATAGAAATATTTAAAATGTCGGGTGAAGCAAAAACACCTGACATTTTTTATTTGAACTGCAACTTGAAAACCGTATTCTTCTCATTGCTGCATACCAGTGATATACTTCCGTTATGGAGACGCATAATCTGGCGGGAAAGACTTAATCCAACTCCCGTTCCTTCCTGCTTGGTTGTATAAAATGGAACGAATATATCCTCATAATTCTCTTTGCTTATAGGATTTCCGTTGTTAGATATATTCACTATAACAGCTTCATTAAGGTCTATTTCGGCAGTTATATCTATGGCTGTAGCTTTAGCTTGTATAGCATTTCTTATCAGGTTTACAAGTACTTGCGAAATCTGGTCTTCGTCTGCATAAAGAAGAATGTCGTCCGATTTCTCTATGTAACTTAATGTGGCTCCAGAAGCACTGATTTGTTCGCGTGTCAGCTGTGTAACCCTGTCAATAAGTTCTTGCAGATAGAATGCCTTTTTTACAGGCACTGAAACACGTGTAAGCGAACGGTAAGTGTCAACAAATTTTATCAGTCCGCGGGCTGACTCGGATATTGTGTCAAGTCCCAGTTTGAGCTCTTCTTTGTTTACATGCTCGTTTTCGGATGAAGTTATGTCCATCGACAGAGTATGGCTCAGCGAAGCTATTGGAGTTACGGTGTTCATTATTTCATGTGTAAGCACACGTATAAGTTTGTTCCACGACATCTCTTCGTTGCGCGACATTTCGTTGCTTATGTCATTTATGACAATAATCTTTACATTCTTCCCCTGCAAGGAAGTTTCGGATGACGAAACTGAAAGTGTGGTCTGTCCTTTTTCGTTGTAGAAAGAAACACGCATCTCGTTGTTAGCCTCGGAAATATTTTCAAAGCATTCCTGTATTTCCGGACTGACATTTGCTAATTGGCGTATGTTGCTTAGCGTTGCCACTCCGAGTATATTCAAGGCAGCCGAGTTGCAGTATGAAACTTTTCCGCTGAATTTCTCGTTCAGTTCAACTACCACAATTCCAGTCTTTACCCTGTCAAGCATCTGTCCGTAATAACGTTCCTGTTCGTTTATCTCCTGTTTCTCTTTTTCGAATATAAGACGTATTCTGTTCAGAGTCTTGTGGAATTTACGATACAGGAATTTCTTTTCGTCAAAACGGAAATTTGTTTCCTTATCTTCCAGTGCGTCAAGAATGTACGAAACCTTGCGGTGTGTCCTTCTCGCATAGTACATACCGGAGATTATTGCAGAGATTAATGCAGTTGCAATAATGATTAATATGACATTCTCATACGAAATCATATATTATATTTTTTCAGTTTCGTATATAGGGTAGGGCGGCTTATGTTGAGCGATTTTGCCACATGGGTAAGATTGCCGTTGTATCTTTCCATTGCTGCGCGTATGGTTCTTTCCTCTACTTCTTCCAGTGTTTCTTCTCCTGAAGCTGATGTTTGCGGCTGTACATCATAAGTGTGTTGCCTGTCAGGCAGACAGAAGTCCGAAAGCTGAAGCTCCGTACCGTCCGTCAGGATTACAGCCTTTTCTATTGTGTTTTGCAGTTCGCGGATGTTCCCGTTCCATCTACATGAAACCAATGCCTTTTCTGCTTCACTTGAAATGCCAGATACTTCACGATGATATTTCTCGGCATATCTCTTTATGAATATCTCTGCCAGAGGGATAATCTCGTCAGTCCTTTCCCTTAACGGAGGGAGTTGCAGATGCATGGTGTTGATACGGTAATAAAGGTCCTCACGAAACTCGCCGTTTCGTATCATTTCCTCAAGATTGCGGTTTGTTGCACAGATGAGGCGTATATCTACAGATGTTGATTGCGAACTTCCCACCTTGCTTACCGTTCTGTTCTGAAGGACCCTGAGCAACTTGGCTTGCAGATTCAGAGGGATATTTCCTATTTCGTCAAGAAACAGAGTGCTGCCGTTTGCTTGTTCTATTTTTCCCACACGGTCTGTATGAGCGTCCGTAAAGGCTCCTTTTACATGTCCGAATAGTTCGCTTTCGAACAATGTTTCCGTTATAGCTCCTGCATCCACACAGACCATCGGCTTCATTCCTCTGTCCGACAGACGGTGTATTTCTGCCGCAAGCACATCTTTTCCCGTACCGTTTTCTCCCGTAATAAGAATGCTTGCATCTGTTGAGGCTATTTTGTTTACGGTGCGGAATATATTTTTCATTGCAGGACTGCTTCCCCAGTGCATTGTTGCAGTCTGGCTTACCGCAGGTTTTATGCTTTTCTTTTTTGTTCCTGCATCCTTATGTTTATATGCTGCATCAAGCACCGAAATCAGTTTCTTGTTTTCCCATGGTTTTACTATGAAGTCGAACGCTCCACGCTTCATTCCCTCTACCGCCAGTGATATGTCGGCATATGCGGTGAAGAGTACAACTTCTGTAGTGGGGCTTGTCTTTTTTATTTCCGAAAGCCAGTACAGTCCCTCGTTTCCGGTATTGGCAGACGACTGGAAGTTCATATCCAGCAAAATCACGTCAGGCATAAATTCTCTTAACTGTGAGTTTATGACGTTGGGTGATGCCACAGCCTTTACTTCCTTGAAGTATTTAGGCAGTAGCAGTTGGAGTGCTGCCCTTATTCCGCTATTATCATCTACTACTAATATTTTGGCTTTGTTCAT
>JAHLFB010000155.1 GCA_018884025.1 Candidatus Phocaeicola faecipullorum | reverse complement strand
CAAAATTATTTTGATTATCAGAATTACATATGGAACAAGATGCCCGAGTTTCTCACGCAAAAATTTCAACGCTTTATACATATGCGCCTCAACAGTACGAAGAGAAATACCTAATGCGTCGGCTATTTCTTTATTGGTATGATTATATATATAACTTAGTTTGAATATCTCACGACATTTATCCGGCAAAGAATTTATTGCAGAATTTATTTCTTTACGGAGTTCAAGATTTTCCATACGCTGGATTACATCAGAATTGTCAGGTTGATAAAAATCAATCCTACTGTTATATAGCTCCATTTCTTCAGCACTATAACTATCTACCACATTTTTATGTTTAATAACATTCAGTGCCTTAGTATATACCGAACGGTAAAGAAACGACTTAATGTTATCGCCAAACTCTACTGAGTCTCTACGATTCCACAATTCAAAGAAAACATCCTGAATAATGTCTTCCGCTTCATCCTCGTCAACAAAACGGGTAGCATAAAACACCAAATTAGAATAGTGTTTCTCAAAAAGCGACACATATGTTTTCTTTAAATCATTTTCCAACATCCACAGCATTTATAAAATAATTGCAAAGGTAGCATTTAATTTAGAAGTTACAAAATTTAAAAAAACATTAACGAGATAACCAATCAACTGGAACAGGGGAAAATCGTACGGCTGGAGGGACTGTGCAGCTTCGGCATCAGCCTCAAGTCAAAAAACGGAGTCTGTACCGGAAAGGAGAACAGCAAGGATATAGAACTGAAATCGGTCAACATCAATCCGGGAAAGACGTTTTTAACCGGTTCTTAAACAGCATTTAAATACAGTTTAAAATGTTATACTTTCGATGTTTGGGCGATAAAAACAGACAGTTTATCCATAATTTTATATAAAACTATCAGAAATGTTCTGTTTAGACGAAAAAACTTTCTACTTTTGCAACTTGTAACATAGAAATCATTTGCAAATGAAAATAAGAATATTACCTGTTTTGGTTGCCGGAGTAATGGCAGCCTCCGCTTTTTTGTCTTCGTGTCTTGGAAATGACTACGGAGATATTGAATATCCTTCAGAGTCAAGTATCAAATCATTCTCTGTAGGGACACTTCACCAAACCTTCTACGGGAAAGACTCTAAAGGGAATGACAGTGTATATGTGGACACGGTAAGCTATGCTGATGTTCCTTTCACCATTGACCAGATTAACCGAAGAATCTACAACAAAGACTCTCTTCCAAAAGAAGTTGACATAACCAGAGTAGTGACAAGCATCTCTGCCGACAATGCTGTTTATTATGAAAAGAACGGCAAAGATACCATATGGTCTTCAGCCGACTCTTTGGATTTCACCAATAACATAACTCTAAAGGTTATGGCGTACAGCAAGATACAGAATAATTTCGTTTTCGGAGAGCCATATACAGTAACATTAAATGTACATAAGCTGAATCCGGACTCACTGGTATGGAAGCATTTTGGAGATAAAAAATTCGAAAACAACTCCATACTGACAGAACAAAAGGCTATTTATAATAATGAGGAGATATATGTTTTCGGAAAAACCGCAAACGGTGAATTTAAAGTAAACAAGGCTTCCGTAACAAGAGGTAACATAACTTCAGACTGGGAAGAAGTTGCAATAAATACAACCGATGTCAATATCTATTCGGCAACAGCACTCAACGGAAAAATCTATTATATCGCCAATGATGAGCTATACACATTGGAAAATCAAGGTACAAAAGTAGGAAATCTGACCGGACTGACTAATATACTCTGTGTAAGCAACAACTACCTGATGGTTTATAAAAAGGCAGAAAACGAGATTGTATCCATAGACTCTGAAGGAAACGAATTGTCAGAGGGAAAGAGCAAATTCGTAAGTGGTTATGATTTGAAAGAACGCCTATCAGCAATATCAACCCCTTCATTGCATAACAGCAGTTTGTGGAGAACCATAGTTATGACAAATGACAACGATGGAACCGTAGAAACTGATACCACCGCAAACGTATTCAGCTATATAAGTAGTGACACTGAATGGGTAAAATACCAACCAAACAACCCTACAACCTGTCCTAACCAGGAGAATATATCAATGATAAGCTATGATGGAAAACTGTTCGCTTATGGCGAAAAGTTCGATTATTTCTACTCTTCAACAGATAATGGCTTGAACTGGAAAAAAGAAGAAGAATACATGCTCTTCCCTGACAAGCAGAAAGAGAGCAGCATATCACTTGAAACATACCGTAACGGAGGCAGCTACTCCACTGTATCAGAAGAAAACGGAAACAAAGGCTCATTCATATGGTTTATCTGGCAAGACGGAAGCATGACAAGAGCCTGTCTCAACAGACTTCTGCCTAAGGAATAATTCAATAAAACAGAAAGTAAGAACATGCTATACAGAGAACAAATAGATAAAACCAGAATTCCCGCACACATAGCAATAATAATGGACGGGAACGGACGATGGGCAAAAGAAAAAGGACATCCGCGTACTTACGGACATCAGGCGGGAGCGGAAACCGTACACATAATAGCTGAAGAATCGGCTAGACTGGGTGTGAAATTCCTTACGCTATATACATTCTCTACAGAGAACTGGAACAGACCAGTTGATGAAGTCGCTGCGCTGATGAGCTTGCTAATGGACTCTATAGAGGAAGAAACATTCATGAAAAACAATATCAGTTTCAGAATCATAGGCGACACAGCAAGACTGCCTAAAGATGTACTGGAAAGATTGGAGAAATGTATCAGAAACACATCAGGCAATACCGGAATGTGTCTTACTCTGGCGTTAAGCTACTCATCAAAATGGGAAATAACAGACGCTATGAAGAAAATAGCAGATGAAGTTAAGCGCGGTGAATTGTCGGTTGAAGATATTACAGATAAAACCATAGACGAACACCTTGCCACAAGCTATATGCCAGACCCGGAACTGCTCATACGTACAGGCGGGGAAATAAGACTGAGCAACTACCTGCTTTGGCAATGCGCATACTCGGAACTGTATTTCTGCGATACGTACTGGCCGGATTTCAAGGAAGAGGAACTGTGCAAAGCTATTTGTGATTATCAGAGCAGAGAACGCAGATTTGGAAAAACTAGTGAACAATTATAATATTAAGCAATGAGATACCGTCTTTTACTCATAACCATGATGACCATGGGCATGTCTTTCATCTACGAAAAGGGATATGCTCAAGATAATACTGCCGAAAACGACAAACCAGTAATATTATATAATGGCTCGCCTAAGAAATATGAAATAGCCGACATAAAGGTTACGGGCGTGAAAAACTACGAAGATTATGTACTCGTGGGGATTTCCGGTCTTGCAGTGGGACAAACCATTACAGTGCCGGGTGACGACATTACAGGAGCTGTAAAAAAATACTGGAGGCATGGACTGTTTTCCGACGTAAAAATCTCTGCCGATAAGATAGAAGGCAACAAGATATACCTGCACATCGAGCTGAAACAGCGTCCGCGTATCACAGACATACGTTTCTACGGCGTAAAGAAAAGCGAACGCGAAGACTTGCAAGCTAAACTTGGACTGGTTAAAGGTAGCCAGATTACGCCAAACCTGATTGACCGTGCAAAAATCCTTATCAAGAAACATTTCGACGAGAAAGGTTTCAAGAATGCGGAAGTAAACATCATAGAACGTGAGGACACAGCAAATGCGGAACAGGTTTACGTGGACGTAAATATCGACAAGAAGGAAAAAATCAAAGTCCATCAGATAACTATCGACGGCAACACAGTATTGTCTGACAAGAAACTCAAGAGGGTAATGAAAAAGACTAACGAGAAAGGTAAACTTGTTAACCTTTTCCGTACAAAGAAGTTTATTGAAAGCAACTATGAAGCGGACAAACAGCTTATCATAGACAAATATAACGAATTGGGTTATCGTGACGCCCTCATAGAAATGGACAGCGTAAGCCAGTACGACGACAAGACGGTAAACGTTTACATGAAGGTTTACGAAGGCGACAAATACTACCTGAGAGACATCACATGGGTAGGTAATACGGTATATCCTTCTGACTTGCTGAGCGAACAGCTGAGAATGAAGAAAGGTGACGTATATAACCAGAAACTGTTGAACGAACGTATAAGCGGTGATGAAGACGCCATAGGTAACAACTATTACAACAGAGGTTATGTATTCTACAATCTTGACCCTGTGGAAGTTAACATAGACGGTGATTCTATCGACCTTGAAATGCGTATCACTGAAGGTCCTCAGGCTACCATCAGTCATGTACGCATAAACGGTAACGACCGTCTGTATGAAAACATCGTTCGTCGTGAGTTGAGAACACGTCCGGGCGACCTCTTCAGTAAGGAAGCACTGGAACGTTCTTATCGTGAAATCGCACAGATGGGACACTTCAACCCTGAGAACATACAGCCAGACGTACAGCCTAACGTACAGGACGGTACAGTTGACATCAACTGGGGACTGGAATCAAAAGCCAACGACCAGGTGGAATTCTCAGCCGGTTGGGGACAGACTGGTATCATCGGTAAGCTGAGTCTGAAGTTTACAAACTTCTCGTTTGCCAACCTGTTCAGAAAGAACGACAACTACCGTGGTATCCTTCCTCAAGGAGACGGTCAGACACTTACTATCAGTGGTCAGACAAACGGTAGATACTATCAGTCATACAGCGTTTCGTTCTTCGACCCATGGTTCGGAGGCAAGCGTCCTACATCGTTCTCTGTTTCTGCATTCTACTCTGTACAGACTGACGTAAGTAGTAACTACTATAACTCGGCATACATGAACAACTATTACAACATGCTTTACGGTTATGGTAGCTATTACAACAATTATTATGGAAATTACTATAACAACTACGAATCTTACTACGACCCAGACAAGTCAATCAAGATGTTTGGCGCGTCAATCGGTTGGGGTAAGCGTCTGAGATGGCCTGACGACTATTTCACTATCTCGGCAGAATTGTCTTACCAGAGATTTATGCTTAAGGACTGGAGCTACCTGTACATCAAGCTGAACAACGGACAGTATATGAACACAGGTAACTGTAACAATATCAACCTGAACCTGACTCTTGCAAGAAACTCTACAGACAACCCTATCTTCCCAAGATACGGTTCTGAATTCTCGGCATCAGTTTCGTTCACTCCTCCTTACTCACTGTTCAGCAATAAGGATTACTCAACATACGGTAAAGACAATTACGAAGAAGCTGCCAGCATGTACAAGTGGATTGAATACCACAAATGGAAATTCAAAGCAAAGACTTATACAGCATTGCTGCCTATACAGAAATGTCCGGTATTGATGACACGTACTGAATTCGGTATCCTGGGACATTACAACAAATACAAACGTTCTCCGTTTGAGACATTCTACGTGGGTGGTGACGGTATGACAGGATATAGCTACAACTACGCATCAGAAACTATCGCTCTCCGTGGATATGAAAACGGCTCGTTGACACCGTACGGTAGCGAAGGTTACGCTTATATCAGACTTGGCGCAGAACTCAGATATCCGCTTATGCTTGAAAACTCAACAAGTATCTACGCTCTGGGATTCGTTGAAGCAGGTAACGCATGGACTGATGTTTCAGACTTCAATCCGTTCCAGTTGAAACGTTCGGCAGGTGTCGGTGTACGTATATTCCTCCCTATGATCGGCATGATGGGTATCGACTGGGCATACGGTTTCGACAAGATAAACGGCTCAATGCAATATAGCGGAAGCCAGTTCCACTTCATCATCGGTCAGGAGTTCTAATATAAGAGACAAGGCCTTAGTTGACAAGTTAACAAGGCTCCATTCTGATAAAAGCCTCGTCAACTTGTCAACTAACTTAAAAACTAACAAACTAAAAAACTCAAATATTATGAAGAAAATGTTCTTATCGCTGTTACTCATGGCAACAACCATGGTAGCCGCACAAGCCCAGAAATTTGCACTGATAGACATGGAATTTATCTTGAAGCAAATACCTTCATATGAACAGGCCAACAAGCAAATGGAAAGCCTGTCAAAACAATGGCAAAACGCAGTTGAAGCAAAGGCAAACGAGGCTAAGGCATTATATGAGAACTATCAGAAATCGGCCGCAACGATGAGCGCCGAACAAAGAACCGCAAAGGAAAATGAAATCATCGCCAAAGAAAAAGAGGCGGCAGAACTAAGACAGACATATTTCGGTCCTCAAGGAGAAGCCATGAAGAAAAGACAGGAACTTATATCCCCTATACAGGATGCCATTTACAATGCCGTTAAGGAAATCGCCACTCAGAGAGGTTACGATGCTGTAATAGACAGGGCATCAGCACAAAGCATGATTTTCGCTTCTCCGAGAATAGATATAAGCAATGAAGTGCTTTTGAAATTAGGATATTCAAAATAATTTTATACATTTGCAACCGAAAGAACAAATTATCTGTAATAAACTAAGAAATTAATAATAATAGAACACAAAGATTATGTTGAAAAAGTTAACATTATTACTTATGCTCGTTGCACCAATGAGCATATTTGCACAGAAGTTCGGATACTTCAAATCTGAATCAATCATCCTGGTAATGCCTGAATACGCAAAGGCTCAAACAGACATACAGGCATTGCAGAAACAATATGAAGATGAAATCAAACGCGCATCTGAAGAGTTCAACAAGAAATTCGCTGAATTCCAGCAAGAACAGAACAATCTTCCTCAGAACATAAAGGAACGTCGCCAGAAAGAACTTCAGGAATTGTCTGAAAAAGGTATGCAGTTCCAGCAGGACGCTCAGCAGCAGTTGCAGAAAGCATACTCTGACATGATGGCTCCTATATACGAAAAGATGGAAAAAGCCGTACAGACTATCGCTAAAGCCGGAGGATATATTTTCGTATTCGACTTGAACCGTACAGATATCCCTTACGTTGACGAAGCTCAGGCTAAAGATGTGACAAACGATATCAAAACTAACCTCGGAATCAGCTTAAGCGCTACTCCATACGTTCCGCAGGTTCCTGCAACACTTCCTGCTGCAAACTAATTTATAATAAAACAAAAAAACATACTGGTGAGGAACCTGTTAACACAGCACATGTGTTTACAGGTTCTTCTCTTTTTTAAATTAAAAGACATGCCATATATAAGAAATCAGATTAAAGGCCCTATAGGGGTATTCGATTCAGGTTACGGCGGACTTACAATATTGAAAGAAATAAGGAAACTGATGCCTGAATATGACTTCCTGTATTTGGGCGACAATGCACGTACACCGTACGGGACACGTTCATTCGAGGTCGTTTACGAATTCACTCTGGAGGCTGTAATAAGACTGTTTGAACTTAGTTGCCCACTGGTTATACTGGCATGTAATACAGCCTCTGCAAAAGCGCTTAGAAGCATACAGCAGAACGACCTGCCTTATCTGGATAAGTCAAGACGTGTATTGGGAGTTATCCGACCGACTGCTGAATGTATAGGCGAAATCACAGAAACACGCCATATAGGAATACTTGCAACATCAGGAACTATTCAATCCGAATCGTATCCTATGGAAATAAAAAAATTGTATCCGGACATAACTGTAACCGGAATGGCTTGCCCAATGTGGGTACCCCTGGTAGAAAATAAGGAGTTTGATTCTGAAGGCGCTGATTTCTTCGTGAAGAAATACATAGACACTCTTCTGGAAAAAGACAATGAAATTGATACCATTGTTCTTGGATGTACACACTATCCACTGCTTATTGACAAGATAAGAAAATTCACCCCGGAGAGAATAAAGATAATCACACAGGGAGAATACGTAGCTGCTAGTTTAAAAGATTATCTTGGCAGACACAAGGAAATCAACTCAAGATGCACCAAGAACGGTAAATGCGAGTTTCTGACAACAGAATCTGTTGACAAGTTCAAGGAATCAGCATCAATATTCCTAAATGAAGACATTGAAGTGAAAAGTATCACATTGGAATGATAATGTGTCACAGCAATCTTCGGCTCAAATACCTTACCGGATACCATACAGAGAGAAAACCTACTACCAACACAGTAACAAATACCGCTATGACATCCCAGGCATGTACACTCACAGGGTAAGCATCAACAATAAAACTGCCGGATTGCCCCAAAGATATAACTCCGTATTCCTGCTGTATCAGGCACAAGGCAAGTCCTATCAACACGCCAGCCACCGCACCTATAAATGATATCATCCTGCCTTCAAAGAGGAATATTTTCACTATCTGAGCATCTGACGCGCCAAGATTTCGCAATGTATTTACATCGTTCTTCTTGTCTATAATCAGCATGGACAACGAACCTATTACATTGAAACATGCAATCATTAAAATAAAAGTAAGAAAAAGATAAGAGATAAGTTTCTCTATTTCCATAATCCGGAACGTATCAGCCTGTTGCTCATACCGGTTCTGAATACGGAACTCATCGCCAAGTGTTTTCTTTAGTTGAGAAATGACTTCATCCTCATTTGCGTTTGGTGTCAGGCGCAGGTTTATCGCTGAAACTTCTGTAGTATATTGGAACAAACGACGAGCAAAACCTATTGAAGTCAATATATAAGACGCATCATATTTTTCCTGATTTACAGTAAACGTCAGACCGGAAGAAAAAAGTTCATCACTGACAAAACTTGACATAGGATTTGACATGTTTATCCTGGTTCCACGCTTTGGAGCATATATTTCAAGTGGGTCAAGAAAACGGATACCGGTTCCTAACGTAGAAAGCAGCTGCAAACCCGGTATAGCATAATCCACCACTTCATCATGCAGTACCAGTTCACCTCGTCCGAACAATATACTGTCTATTGGCGTGAGTTTATCGAAATTATCCTCTACGCCTTTTATCACTGCCATGACCTGTCTGCCTTTATATTGCACCATCGCATTATCTTCTACAGACTCGGAATAGACAGCTATTTCCGGCATTGATTTTATCTTCTGAAACGCAGGAAGACTACCGTCGAAAACCTTTCCCTTTACGGAAGTTATTTTTATCTGTGGGTCGAATGCTGTAAAAAAAGTAGCTACCATATCCTGGAAGCCATTAAAAACAGAAAGTGTGCAGACCATGGCCAATGTGGCCAATGCTACTCCGCACACTGATATAGCAGAAATTACATTAATTGCGTTATGTGATTTCTTTGAGAATAAGTACCTTTTGGCGATGAAAAAAGGGAAATTCACAACTGCCTGATTTTATGAAATACAATATTAGTTTACTCACCCAGGAGCTTGTCTATCTTTTCTGCATAGTCCAAAGAATCGTCAATGAAGAATTTCAACTCAGGAATAATACGCAACTGATGGCGAACGCGATTTCCAAGTTCATACCTGATTGCCTTCATATTATCATTGATATTCTTCACTATCTCCTCTCCCCTTTCAGAAGGGAAAATACTCAAATAAGCACGGGCATAGCTCATATCAGGACTGATTCTTACTATACTGACAGAAACCAATACACCCGGCATTGATTTGGTCTGAAGAAGAAACATTTCACTCAATTCCTTCTGAATGAGTCTGGCTATCTTGTTTTGTCTGGTTGTTTCCATATTACCTTTATTTTTTTCTTATTATAGTAAGCCCATCTCTCATGGGCAATATTACTTTCTCAACTCTTTCGTCCGCTGCCACCAGGTCATTGAACTTCTTAATTCCTATAGTCTGCAAATCGGTGTGATGTGGATTTTCCTCAAGCACATGACCATCCCAAAGCGTATTGTCAGCCAAAATATATCCTCCATGACGGAGCTGCTTTAGTATCATCTCATAATACTCTACATAATATCGCTTGTTGCCATCCATGAAAGCCATATCAAACATGATATCAAGCGTAGGGACTATTTCCATGGCATCGCCGATATAGAACTTTATTTTATCTGAATAAGGAGAATTTTCCAACCATGGGCGTGTGAAATCTTCCTGCTCATCATTTATTTCAAATGTATGTAGCATTGCTCCTTCTTCAAGTCCCTCAGCCAGACAAAGAGCCGAATATCCACTGTACGTACCTATTTCAAGAATCTGTTTCGGACGAATCATCTGTACAAACATTTTCAACATTCGCCCCTGAAGATGTCCTGAAGCCATACGGGGACGCAGTAGTTTTACATGCGTCGCCCGATATAATGCTTTCAGATAATCTCCTTCTTCGTCTATATGTCGAAGTATATAATCGTCCAGTGCGTCCGTTTCTTTCATTGTTTATTACAGATAACGGTTTTTGTTAGGAAGAACATAATCCTCCGCATGCTCAAGAACATCGTTCACCTGATTAATTTCAAGGAATGAAGTCTTTGTTCCGGCCTTACCACTACTCAAATAAGCCACCATGTCATTTCCTGACAACACTCCATCGTTAATCAGTTTACGCAATGCTGTAAAATAATACTCCTGGCCGTTAGCTTTTTCAGGCATGTAAATAGCTTCAACACCATACGAAAGGGCAAGGTGACGCATTGTCTTTTCCTTATAACAGATAGCCAATACAGGATGTTTTCCACGATATGCAGCAAGGCTGCGAGCAGTCAAACCGCTGAAACTGTCTGTTATAATAGCATGTATAGGCATAAGATTAGTAGCACGTACCGCCGATTTTGCAAGGAAGCCAGTTACATCAGCATTTTCAGGTGTAAGACGAATCTGGATATCGTTTTCTTCCATTTTATCTTTTTCTGCCTGAGCAGCAATCTTAGTCATCGTCTTAACCGCTTCAACAGGATACTTACCATATGCTGTCTCACCGCTTAACATCAAAGCATCTGTACGATAGTAGATAGCATTCGCAATATCAGTAACTTCGGCACGGGTCGGGCGTGGGTTATTAATCATAGTATGAAGCATCTGAGTAGCGACGATAACCGGTTTGCGCGCAAGGATACATTTCTTTATCAACTGACGCTGGATACCAGGGATACGTTCCTGCGCAACTTCTATTCCGAGGTCACCACGAGCAACCATAACACCATCGGCAACTTCCAGAATTTCATCTATATTGTCAACACCTTCCTGGTTTTCAATCTTTGCAATAATCTTTATATCGCTGTTATGAGCATCAAGGATTTCACGTATATCAAGAACATCCTGACGGTTACGAACGAATGAGTGTGCAATAAAATCTATATCCTTTTCTATTGCATAAAGAATATTATTGCGGTCTTTCTCTGTCAAAGAAGGAAGATTGATACGAACTCCAGGAACATTAACACTCTTGCGGCTTCCCAAAGTAGCATCATTCTGAACTTCACAAAACAGAGTAGTATCATTCTTGTCAACGACTGTCAAAGCCAAATCACCGTCATCAATAAGTACAGAAGCACCAACCGAAAGATCACGCACAAAATCCTTGTATGTCACCGAGATGCATTCTCTTGTAGTTTCCTGATCAGGATTACCGACAATCTGTACTTTATCACCTATTTTAAAATCGATAGGACCTTCAGCACTAGCTGTTGTACGAACCTCAGGACCTTTTGTATCCATAAGAATCGCAATACGGTTAGAAACTTCGCGCACATTGGATATCAACTTTTCAAAACCTTCACGGCTTGCATGAGCAGTATTCATACGAACCACGTTCATTCCGGCATTAAAAAGATCTCTGATAAAATCCACTTCACAGCGCAAATCTGAAATGGACGCAACGATTTTTGTTTGTTTAAGCATCATAATAAAAAAACTATTATACTTGTTTTACATTATTCCGATTTAATAAAAGCCTCTACTGCCAATCTGTAAGAGTCAAGGCCAAATCCACAGATAACCCCTCTGCAAGCACATGAAATCATAGACTTGTGTCTGAATTCCTCTCTGGTATGTACGTTTGAAATATGGACTTCTATGGCAGGAGTAGTAACAGCCCTCAAAGCATCCTGGAGAGCTATTGACGTGTGAGTATATGCACCGGCATTCAAGATTATACCATCATATGAGAACCCTACTTCGTGTATTTTGTTTATCATCTCACCTTCCACGTTAGACTGGAAATAGTCAAAATCAATATCAGGATACAGGCTTGTCAGTTTCTTGTAATAATCTTCAAAAGAAACAGCCCCGTAAATAGAAGGCTCGCGTTTTCCCAATAAATTTATGTTAGGGCCATTGATTATTTGTATTCGCATCGTTTATTATAATATAAACTTTTATATCTTTGTAATAATATGGCGCAAAGATAATAAAAAAGAATGAATAAACAGGAAGTTGACAAACAAATTATAATAAAGTATAGACAATATCTAAAGCTTGAAAAATCGTTATCCGAGAACACGGTCATGGCATACACCAGCGACCTGGACAAGCTCATACAATATCTGAAAGAAGAAAACATAAACATAATGGATGTATCCCTCGACGATCTGGAGAATTTCGCGGCAGACTTAAGAGACATTGGAATACACCCACGCTCGCAGGCAAGGATATTGTCAGGAATACGTTCTTTTTTCCACTTTCTGCTTATTGAAGACTATATTCAGCAAGACCCGTCGGAATTACTCGAATCGCCACAAATAGGTAAACATCTGCCAGACATTCTAAGCGTAGAAGAGATAGACAATCTTATCAACGCAATAGACAGAAGCACAAAAGAAGGTCAGCGCAACTGTGCTATTTTAGAGACATTATACAGCTGCGGACTTCGTGTATCAGAGTTATGTAATCTGAAAATATCCGATTTATACCTTGACGAAGGTTTCATAAAAGTAGAAGGAAAGGGAAGCAAGCAGCGCCTTGTCCCCATTTCACCTAAAGCCATAAAAGAAATTAAAAATTATTTTCTGACAAGAGGCGACGGCCTGATAAAACCGGAATTTGAAGACTATGTTTTCATCAGCAGATTCGGTAAAAACATATCCCGGATTATGGTATTCCACATCATCAAGGAGCTGGCCGACAAAATAGGGTTAAAGAAGAGTATCAGCCCGCATACCTTCAGACATTCTTTTGCCACACACCTGCTAGAAGGAGGCGCAAATCTCAGGGCTATACAATGCATGTTAGGGCATGAAAGTATAGGAACAACTGAAATATATACACACATAGACAGAGTACGATTGAGGGACGAAATTATATGTCATCACCCAAGAAATAACAAAAAATCACTATAAGTGCAATAAAAAACAAGCTTTTTAAGTATTTTTCATTTGCTGTTAAGTAAAAAAACGGACAAATGTGGATAAAGCTATATCTTTTTTCGTATCTTTGTGGCGATTGAACTTATTATTAAAGATAAATTAAAACAATTATACAAACCAAATTTTAAAAGATCATGATTAAGAAGTTGTATTTGCCTATCGTGGCATTATTAGTTCTTGCTTTCTCTTCATGTAGCAAGATGGGAGAATTATCTTCTGACTACTTCACAACAAACCCTGAAGTTTTGGAAGCTGTTGCAGGTAAAGTTCCTGTTACTATTACAGGTAAGTTCCCTGAAAAGTATTTCAAGAAAAACGCAACTGTAGAAGTTACTCCGGTATTAAGATGGGAAGGCGGCGAAGCTAAAGGCCAGCCAGCAATGTTCCAGGGAGAAAAAGTTCAAGGTAACGACCAGACTATCTCTTACAAAGCAGGTGGAACTTATACAATGAAAGCGTCTTTCGACTATGTTCCAGAAATGGCTAAATCAGAACTTTATCTTGATTTCAAGATTAAGAAAGGAAAGAAAGAATACACAATCCCTTCTGTAAAGATTGCTGATGGTGTAATCGCTACTTCTGAACTTCCTACTGTTGCTTCTGCTAACGCTGCTAACGCTGCTGACGCATTCCAGCGTATCATCAAGGAAGCTAAAGAAGCACAGATTATGTTCTTGATCCAGCAGGCTAACCTTCGTTCAAGCGAATTGAAAGCTGAAGGCGTTAAGGATTTCCACAAGCAGGTAGCTATCGTTGCAGGTGACACTAAGAACTACAAGCTTAACAACATCGAAATCTCAGCTTACGCTTCACCTGATGGTGGTGTTAAATTGAACACTGGCTTGGCTGAACAACGTCAGAACAACACTGAAAAATACATGAAACAGCAGTTGAAGAAAGGTAAAATCGAAACTACTGTTGACACTGAATACACTGCTCAGGACTGGGAAGGATTCCAGGAATTGGTTTCTAAGTCTGACATTCAGGACAAAGACCTTATCTTGCGTGTTCTTTCAATGTATCAGGATCCAGAACAGCGTGAAGCTGAAATAAAGAACATTTCTTCAGTTTACAAGACTTTGGCTGATGAAATACTTCCTCAGTTGCGTCGTGCGCGTCTGACTGCAAACTACGATGTTATCGGTCGCAGCGATGAAGAAATCAACGCGGCATTCAACAGCACACCTGATTCATTAAGTGTAGAAGAATTGTTATATGCTGCAACTTTGACAAACGACAACGCACGCAAGGAAGCTATCTACAAGAAAACTATCGAATTGTATCCTAACGACTACCGTGCTTACAACAACCTTGGTGAAATGGCATACGTTTCTGACAAGGCTGCAGCTGAAAAATACTTCAAACAGGCTGCTAGCAAGAACGCTAACGCTCCTGAAGTTAACACTAACCTAGGTTTGATTGAATTGTCAAAGGGTAATGTAGCTAACGCTGAAACATATCTTGCTAAAGCTACAGGCGCTGACACAGCTAACGAAGCTCTTGGTAACTTGTACATCAAACAAGGTCAGTATGACAAGGCAGTAGCTGCATTCGGTGACACTAAGACTAACTCTGCTGCTCTTGCACAAATCCTTACTAAGGACTACAACAAGGCTAAGAGTACATTGTCAGCTGTTAAGAACCCAGATGCTTACACTGACTATTTGATGGCTATCGTTGGTGCTAGAACTAACAACGCTGACTTGGTTAAGACTAGCATGGCTAAGGTTGCTCAGAAAGACGCTGCTCTTGCTGCCAAAGCTGCTAACGACCGCGAATTCGCTAAATATGCTAACGAAATAAAGTAATAATTTAGCAAAATACTTTTTAAGGCCGGAACCTTTGTTCCGGCCTTTTTTTGTAAATAAACATAAGCAAATTATGTACTTTACATCATTTTGTGTATTTTCGCAGAAATAAAAAGTACACATATGAATTTAATAATCAGAGCCATATTATTCTGCACTCTTATCACATTTATATCATGTGGAGAAAATAATCAGTTTATTCTCACCGGTACCCTAAGCAACAAAAAAGAGAAACAGATTTACGCCATATACGATGACCCTATCGCAAAAATAGATACAATCAAAGTAATAGAAGGGAAATTTGAATACACATTCATACCTGACACAATAACAATATTCAGGCTGGCAAACGATTCAGGTATAGCAACTCCAATTTTTGCCGACAAAGGCTGGAATGTAAATTTTAAAGGCAGTTTCATAAAACCGGAAATATCAGGAACCGGACCAAACGAAGAGCTGCAAAAATTTAGAGAAACGATAGCAAAAGATACTACAAACGTACATTCCGCAGCAAAAGACTTTATCCTAAAGAACAGGACATCATACGCATCGGCATATGTATTCAACCAATATTTCATTCAAAATCCTGATGCGGATTTTAAAGAAATCAATGATATCGTAGCCAAGCTGGACGGTCATGTAAAGGACTGTAGAATAGTAGATATAATCCAGAAATACCTGCCAGAAGACAAAGAACAGAAATCCGAATATCTTAACTACTTCTCATGCAAGGACCGTAAAGGCAAATATATATCATGGAGCAGCAAAGACGAGCAATACACTTTGGTTAATATATGGGCATCATGGGATGAAAGCAGCAAAGTACAGAGAGATTCATTATACAAAAAAATAACCACTCTACCAAAGAAAGAATTCAGAGTGCTGAACATTTCATTGGATTTCAACAAAAATGATTGGGAAAGAAGCTGCAAGGAAGAAAACGAACAATGGATAGAAACATGCGACCTTAAAGGATGGCAGAATCCTATCGTAAAACAGATGAACATTCCGAAAGTACCATACAATATACTTGTCACAAAGAACAGAAAAATCATAACCTCGTGCATATACGGCGACGAGTTGACTGAAAAAGTAAAAAATCTAATAGAGGAAAACAAAAAGAAGAAATAAACATATATGCTAGTAAAGCTGTACGGAGCCGCAGTACAAGGTATTGACGCCACAATAGTAACAATAGAAGTAAATAGTTCTAGAGGGATAAAATTCTTTCTGGTAGGTCTTCCCGACTCAGCCGTCAAGGAAAGCCATGAAAGAATTATGTCCGCCATCAATGTCAACGGATATAAGATACCTTCTTGCCAGATTGTGGTAAATATGGCTCCAGCCGATATAAGGAAAGAAGGTTCGTCGTACGATCTTCCACTTGCCATCGGCATAATGGCTGCAACCGGCATAGTTTCCTCAGAGAAATTAAACCGTTACCTGATTATAGGAGAATTAAGCCTTGACGGAAGTCTGCAACCCATCAAGGGAGCCTTGCCTATAGCCATAGCTGCAAGAGCACAAGGCTTTGAAGGCTTTATTCTACCCAAGCAGAACGTCCGTGAGGCGGCTGTAGTAAACAATCTGAAGGTTTATGGAGTAGAGAATATAACAGAAGTAATAGAATTCTTCAATGGAAAACGTACCCTTGAGCCGACCATTGTAAATACGCGCGAGGAATTCTACCAAAGTCAGACTGATTTTCCATTCGATTTTGCAGACGTAAAAGGACAAGAGAACGTAAAGAGAGCATTGGAGGTAGCTGCCGCAGGTGGACACAACATAATTATGATAGGTGCCCCAGGTAGTGGAAAATCAATGATGGCAAAACGTCTGCCAAGCATTCTTCCGCCATTGACACTGTCGGAAAGCCTTGAAACCACCAAGATACATTCTGTAGCAGGAAAACTGGGGAAAGACATATCGCTCATTGCGACACGTCCGTTCCGCAGCCCGCACCACACAATCTCACAAGTTGCAATGGTAGGAGGCGGCACAAAACCGCATCCAGGTGAAATAAGCCTTGCACACAACGGTGTGTTGTTCCTCGACGAACTTCCTGAATTTAACAGAAGCGTACTTGAAGTGTTAAGACAACCGCTTGAAGACAGACATATCACGATATCACGAGCCAAATACGTACTCGACTACCCTGCCAGCTTCATGCTTGTGGCATCCATGAATCCTTGCCCATGCGGATATTACAATCATCCAACGCGGAACTGCGTATGCTCTCCAGGCCAGGTACAACGTTATCTGAACAAGATATCAGGTCCGCTTCTGGACAGAATAGACATACAGATAGAAATAGTCCCCGTACCATTCGAGAAGATATCAGAACAAAGTAAGTCGGAAAGCAGTGCCGCAATAAGAGAAAGAGTTATTATGGCAAGGAAAATTCAGGAAAAAAGATTTGAGAAAGAGAAAGGCATACATTGCAACGCACAAATGACTACTTCCCTGCTTCACAAACATGCACAGCCGGACGCACAAGGTCTTACGCTGCTTAAAAATGCTATGACACGTTTAAACCTGTCAGCACGTGCGTACGACAGGATACTTAAAGTGTCAAGGACCATCGCCGACCTGGAAGGATGCACCGGTATTCTTTCATCACATATAGCCGAGGCTATCAGCTACAGAAGCCTCGACCGTGAGAACTGGGCCGGATAAATTTAAGATATCATTTATTTATCTGACATTTCACTCTCATTAAGAGTGAAACTTGACAGAGAAATTTTCTCCGGTGTAGCCATCGGAGATTTTCTATATTTACACTTCTCGAAAATACAGCCACTACACTTTGGATTCGCAAATATATCGCACGGGTCGAGATGTAATGTAAGCTGTACCTTATCACTGTATCTTCCCTTCAATACATTTTTCAATTTTTCGCCAGATTTATGTCCCTCAGAAACAGTATAATACCATGGAACAGTCAGGTCACAGTCTATATAAATACTGTTTCCGGACTTTATCACCTTAGTATTGTGTATATCCACCCACTCTGGTTCCCTGTTCTCGTTAAGCAAATCAGCCAACTCACCCAGAAGTTTATCATCCGCCGTATCAAGCAATCCGGAAATAGTATTTTTAAGAATTGAGACACCTGTAACTATTATTATTGTTCCGAATATAAGAGCCAGCGCACTGTCTATCCAGGCCAGTCCGGTAAAATACAATACCAGAAGTCCCGCTACAAGACCTATTGTGGAATACGTATCCGACTGCAAATGTTTTCCTCCTGCCACAAGCGCCATAGAACCGTATTTCTTTCCCGTTCTGATGCTATAATATCCCATGAGATAATTCAGCACACCGGAAACCGCGACTATTATTATACCCACATCAAGTTTCCCTACCTCGGCAGGTAGCAGCAGACGCTTTATAGCCTCATATATAATCATACCACCGGCTACGCTTATCAGGATACCTTCTACAGAGGCGGAAATCAGCTCTATCTTTCCATGCCCGTAAGGATGTTCCTTGTCGTTAGGCTTTGAGCCCCAGCTAAGACAATATAAACTTATCAAACCGGCCACCACGTTGACAATACTTTCCATAGCGTCGGTAAGCACACCAACAGAATTAGTAACGAAATAAGCGGCAAATTTACCTACAAGTATCAGTCCGGATATTAACACTATTCGTTTTTGCACCCTGAGTTTTATCTGTTCTTCATTCATATTCAAACCTATTTTAAACAGTCTGCAAAGTTATAAATATTAGAAGAAATAAGTATAAATATTTTTCTCCTCATTAAAATTTTAGACAATGTCCAAATTGCCCTAAAAAGGCTCGCATTTACCCTCCGAAAAACACCTCGTCATTTGAAGTAAAATGCTTCGTCATTCAAGACTAAATTCTTCGTCGTTTTATATAAAGATATTCCAGGCCTTTTTCTTTGGCTTTTAATATCAAAAAATTTATCTTTACAGCGCAATTTTATAATAATTATAACTGTACCTATGCTATAAACCTTTTCTATTATAATAATCCATGAAAACAAACAAACTCACAAACCTGTGCCTTGGGTTATCCATTACTCTATTCACAGTTTCATGCGGACCGACAGGCGAAACAAAATCCTACAATGAAGGCATCAACATAATACCGATGCCACAGTCACTAACCGTACAAGACGGAACTTTCAGAATAAACAACAGCACAAGTATAAG
>JAHLFB010000154.1 GCA_018884025.1 Candidatus Phocaeicola faecipullorum | reverse complement strand
CCGGAAAGAATACCTGCAACAGCAATTCCAGCCGTAATACCTGGTTGCCATATTTCCAACATAGCATCAGCCAAAGGCTCTATACGTGACAAATCCAAAGGACGTCCGCTTGAAAGTAATACGACCAATGGCTTTCCTGTTTTTTTCAGTTTCTCAAGCAATTCCTCTTGTATCTGTGGAAGTGATATAACAGAACGGGATGCATTTTCTCCACTCCAAGTTTTCTTTTCGCCCAAACAAGCTATTATTATATCTGCCTGTTCAGCAACTCTGACAGCTTCTGCAAAGTTGCTCTGATCATTACCATCAAAACCGCATCCTTCAGCAAATAATATATTCTTTTCGATAAATCCTTTTTCTTTCTTGATACCATCAAGAATAGATACTACATCTTTCTCATCTCCATGCGCAGACCATGAGCCCAACAAATGTAAACGATTATTAGCCATTGGTCCAATAAAAGCAATCTTCTGTTCTTTTTTCAAAGGGAGTACACCTTTATCATTCTTCAATAGTACCATCGACTCTTGAGCAAGTTGTTCAGCTACATTCAAACTTGACGGCAATAAAAAACGACTGTTATCTGGTAATACTTCAGTATATGGATTTTCGAACAATCCCAATTCAAATTTCAACCGTAATATTCGTCCAACAGCATCATCAATTGCAGCCATAGAGACTTTTCCTTCCTTAACCAATTTACCCAAATGTTTTTGATAACAATTGTCTGTCATATCCATCTCTAATCCTGCAGAAAAAGCATACCATGCAGCTTCTTTTTCATTAGCCGCAAGTCCTTGAGTAATCAACTGTTTTACAGCATCCCAATCAGAAACGACAAAGCCACGATGTTTCCAACGTTTCTTTAAAATTTCTGTCAAAGTATAATAGTTGGCAGATGCAGGAATTCCACTTATATTATTAAATGCACTCATTACAGTAGCAGCTCCAGCTTTTATACCGGCCTCAAAAGGGGGCAAGTAAGTATCCCAAAGTGTCTGTCTTGAAATTTCAGTCGGAACATAATCACGTCCAGCTTCAGAAGCCCCATAACCTACATAATGCTTTAAACAAGCTGCTACTTTGTTTTTAGCAGACAATGTATCTCCCTGGTATCCTCTTACTGAGGCTGCCGCAAAAACTCCATTCACATAAGGGTCTTCTCCATAACCTTCAGCAACTCTGCCCCAGCGTCCGTCACGTGCCACATCCACCATTGGAGAGAACGTCCAATTAACTCCTGAGGTGAATGCTTCCTGAGCCGCAACCCCACATGCATTCTCCACGAGTTTTGGATTCCACGATGCAGCCTGTCCAAGTGAAATCGGATAAATGGTACGAAATCCATGAATAACATCATAACCAAACAAAATAGGAATTCCCAAACGAGATTCATTCAAAGCCTTTTTCTGTACTGAATTTCTCAATTTTGGATTAGATTCAAAATAAATAAGTGAACCTATCTCTGCTGGAATGTTCTTTACAGCCTCTCCAATATTATTTACGTTATTATTTCTTCCCAATGTATATTGGTTTAACTGATATATCTTCTCTTCCAACGTCATGCGCGATAATAAATCATTCACTCTTATATCAACAGGAATAGAAGGATTTTTGTATAGCGAGCTATCTTTTATATAAGACAAATCAGTAATTTTATTAGGATGGCGGACAGCTTCGTGTGCTGCCAGTTGTGCTATATCACGATATTCATCAGAAACGTTTACAGGTACAAACTTATTGCCTATTACATTCTTTCCGGTCAATACTTCAAACCAGGTGCAAGCAGCAATATAACGTCCGACATTTACATCAAGATGATATCCGTCACGATTCAAATGATCTCCAATAAAAGAAGTACGGGCATTTTGTATAGCTGTTCCGCAAGGAATTATCCGATAAAAGTCCACAAGTTTACCTGCTTTTTTTACCGTTTCCACTATAGCTTTATACATCGTTATCTGATTGTTATCATATTTCTTGAACCCGGTATTCCTGCAATTTTTAGCATAAGCCCATGTCTGGTGGAAAACAATTTTACAACGCTTATCTATCCTTTCCTTTACATATTCATACAATTCTGGAAGATATGTTTCGTACGTATCGTACATGCCAGAGAAAGAACTGGCCTGTTGCAAACTAACGTAATCCCATTTTTCATCGGCCAAAGCCTTAGAAATACTCATATAACCATGATGAACTTTCTTACCATCAAACCCAATTTTACGATAATCATACGCTGCCGCGTCTTTCCTTATATTTTTCACATGACGTTCTAAAGAACAACCTGCAATAAAAAGATTTCCTATAACAAATTGATAACCTTCTGCCTCTCCCAATTCATGCAGATACTGTTCTACAGCATCTTGTGAAAAACTGTTTCCTATAGCAAGAACACGGACTGTATCACACTGAACTTTGGCATTTAAAGCCAAAGTATTAACGGTCATAAGGACCGCAAGAAAAAATATATGTATTATCGCCTTCATCTCTTAATAATTACTGTTGCATTTATAATCAAATCAGCAGCCTTTTCTGTGTCCACTCCCAAACCGGAAAGAACTACAGTCCCATCTGATGCCGGACATGCTCCACTGAACAAGGCCTCATGATTAACTGCGGCAGATGCATCGAATGTCTTCATACCGGCATCAATATCAATAGGACCGTAAGACTCTGCTCCTTTCACTGTGAAACGGGAAATTCTGGCTTCAGGACTACCATTAAAACGGAGAGAAAATACATGAAAATCGTATGAATACTCGGGATTAAGACCAGAGAAAACTATGTTTGCCGGACCGACATCTCCCTGTCCCTTGATTCCTGATGCGATAAGACCATCTACCCATACGGAACGGATATATGTTATGTCACCGACTGTCAGGTCTGCATCATCAGGCTCGGAACCGACTCCGTTATACATTCCCGTAAAACCAGATATTCCGGATATGGTCACGCCTGTGTATCTGCCTTCACCGTCCTTCAGGAAAATATTGTCCCCGTCTCCGAGAGAAGAGACAGCAACATTGTTCCAAGGAAGTCCGGACGCACGATTTGAACCGAAATCTATATAAAGTGCAGAAAAATCATCTACTTCGGCTTCAGGAGCCTGAAAATCTGTCATTGGATCAACTATTGACGGATTCTGCACGGCACGATGAGCTGCTGACTGAACAAGTTTCTTGAGTTGTGCATCCAAATTCGGAGAATATGGATTTTCTCTTACATCCAATCCGGAAATTTTCTCAAACCATGTGCAGGCTGCAGTATAGCGACCGTATGTGGTCTCCAGATGATAACCGTCCCTGTTGAACGAGTCACCGAGGTAAGAATTACGTCCATTCTGGATTGCTGTACCTGATGGAATAACAATCTCTATCCCATTGTCAACGGCTGCTCTGTCAACTGCTGATACGATTGCCTCATACATGGCAATCTGGTCGTTTCCGTAATTCGGAAAATCGGCATGAGTTGAATTGGAAGCGTATGCCCATGTCTGATGCAACATAAGTTTCATTTTCGTATTAGTAGCCAAGCCCTCTACATATTTAACAAGATTAGACAAATACGGATTATAGGTTTCATAAAGGCCAGACTTTCCACTGACCTGCTGAAGACTAATATAATCCCAGTCTTCGTCAAGTATTCCATATTCCATGGTGACACTGGCAGTCTCTTTTTTATTGCCGTCTTCCACTTTTCTGTAAGCATATTGGGCTGCACCTAAAGAAGCGTTGGACCAGTGTTTTTCGAGAGAACATCCTCCAATATATAGGTTACCTATAACAGCCTTTATGCCTTCCGCCTCAAAAAGTTCATAAAGATACTGCTCTACTGCATCCTGAGAGAAGCTGTTCCCTATAGCAAGAATTTTAATAATACCATCATCCGGAGTAACGACTGGCTCATTCTCATCAGGATTTTCTTCATCCGTATTTTTTTCCCCATCCGGTTTCTCCTCATCTGCAGGTTCCTCCGTTTGCGCCCCTTCTTCATCCACAATAGTTTCCGGGGTATCACATGAATATAATGCGATGCACAAAACAAAAAACATCGCAACTATTTTTGAAAATGACTTTACCATATAACTTTATTTTTTATTCTTTTTCTTCATATAATAATCATGCATGATGTACCATGCCTTTTTACGTAATCCCTGATCGGAAAGCAATCCTTTTCTATTCCATCCATCCTGATTTGTCGGATGGAAGCGGAAAGGGGAACGAAAATCAAACAATACCCATGGTGAAACTCCACAAAGATTAGGAATATGATTGAACATCTCGATATTATCTCTATACAGTTTAGCCTGGTATTCTTCGCTCCATGAAGAAGTTACCTCCTCGTCTCCATGTTGACCATACAATGCTTCTCCGCCAAATTCCGAAATAATAAGAGGCTTGTCAGGAACCACATCCCAAATTGCTTCTTCAGGACTTAACGGCCAAGGATGATACCACCCCATATATTTGTTCACAGCCACCACATCCAAGTTTGATGTAAACGGGTCATCCATCTCGAAATGACGTGTTTCCTTATTAAAGTAAACAAGATCAAATGCCGCCACATAAAGTCTGCTACGATCTATCGAACGGGCCTTTTCCAATAATGATAACAAGAAAGAATTTCTGGCATCCGAAGGCTTGGTTTCATTCGCCACTCCCCAAAAACACACCGCACAGCGATTCTTATCCCTGTTTATCATCTCGCCAAGCATGGTCTGAGCCTTCTCCATAGTACCTCTGTCCTCGAAATCTATTCCCTGCCAAATAGGAATCTCCTGCCACAATATAATACCCATCTTCTCAGCCATTCTTATCGTATATTCATTTTGCGGATAATGTGCCAAACGAATCATATTTACACCCAAAGCCTTAGCCTCATTCAACAGCATTGAAGCATCAGCCTCTGAGAAAGCCCTGCCCATTCGTTGCGGTATCTCCTCATGAAAAGATATACTACGCATAAACACAGGATTTCCATTAACCAAAATACGTGTTCCATCCACAGTTATCTGCCTAAATCCTATTTCTTCCTCTATTCTATCTTCTTCAGAAGTTATCACGACCCTATATAGCCGTGCTTTTTCCGGTTCCCATAATTCCAACTTGCGCACCTTTAACGAAATCGAACCTACACCCTCTTCATTTGTTTGAAGTGTACGCTCAATATTCAACTCTGGTATTTCAATCCGTACATCTCGGACTCCTTTTGCAGATAAAGCAACAGTGGCATGTATCAAATCTTTTTGTACATTATCCAAACGTACAAAATAATCACGGATAAACAGACGTGGAGTAGTCACCAGCATAACATCGCGTGTAATTCCTCCGTAATTCCACCAATCAAATGCCATTGCCGGAATAGCATCCACCGAACGGGTATTATTCACTTCCACTACCAGGAAATTATCACCTTCTGACAAGACATCAGTAACTTCCACCTGAAATGGAGTAAATCCTCCCTCATGAGAAGCGATTTCATGTCCATTCAAATAAACACGACACCGATAACTGACAGCACCAAAATACAGAAACTGCCTTTTATCAGGAGAAATATTTGCCTCAAAATGACGTCCATACCAGACTGTGCCTTCATAATATTTCAGTTCTGATGATTGTGAGTTCCAGTCTCCAGGTACGTTCAACCTCATTCCGTTTTCAAATGAATATTCGTAAAACTCTTCTTTAGTTTGAGGTACTCTATTTTTATAGACTTCCATACGACGCCCCTGATCATATAGATCAACGATGACATTCCATTTTCCATTCAACAAATGGAAATCTCTCCCATAAACATTTATCATAGCCTGTTCCACTGCTCCCAAATAGATGGAAAAAGTAATGAAAAACAAGCTAAAGAATATTTTCTTCACTTCCATATCATTTATTATTTACTTTCAACAAATCCATCATCCACTTCCATGCTTTGTTTGTCTGTTCCGGATATGCATAATGTCCCGTATTTTGCGCTACAACTAATGTCTTTGGAGCCTCTATAACGTTATATGCAGAATATACGGAGGTAGGAGGACAAGTAGTATCATTATATCCAAAGGTATAGAATCCTGGAACTTTTATCTGACGGGCAAAATTCACCACATCATAATAACTTGCCGTGTATATTCTTGCCGGAGTACGATTTTTCTCATCTTTCAGAAAATGAGGCCAACCTCCTGCCCTTCCATGCATATATCCAACCATATCACACAATGCCGGATAATAAGATACAAGTCCTTTAACACGATTATCCAAAGCTGCTGTAATTATAGACAAGGCACCTCCCTGACTTCCTCCAAATGTTCCCAAGTTTTCTCCATCAAATTCTGGTAATGAATACAAGAAATCAATAGCTCTCACGCAACCCATATAAACACGTTTATAGTAATATCTGTCCCTGTCGTCAAGATTGAAAGAATGATAATTTCTCAAAGATCCCATATAAAGATTAGTATATACAGAACCTTCCATATTTACAGGAATGCCATGTATTCCGATTTCCAAAATTATAACTCCTTTTTCTGATCTTTCCACTTCTCCACGATAAGCTCTTACTCCTGCTCCCGGAAGTTTCAACACAGCCGGATATTTACCCTGTGCCTTTGGAACACACAATATTCCATAAATCCTTGAAGCATAAGAATAATTACCGAAACTTACATGATATACATTAACTTTGGATGTACACTTTTCAGGTATCAATGTCATTTTCGGGTTCATTGGTTCTTTTGATGCCTCAATCTTAGCCTTCTCCCAGAATTCCAGAAAATCATCAGGATAATTTACCGTTGGACTTATTTTTTCAGGTTCAAACCCTACAGTAGCCATACCCTCATATTTGCGTCCTTCTACTTCAGCCTGTACCTTACAGCGCAAGAAACCTGGAGTTTTCATAGTACCTAATTCCAGTTCAGTTTCACCTGACTTTAAAATTTTCTTTCCCTCAGATATTGGAGACATCATGTCTTGTGAAATAGAATAACTTATTTCTGTATTATCCAAAAGAGAGCCGTTCACAAACACCATAACTTTTACTTTAGCTTTTTCTCCTATTTTATATACCCAGGAATCATGGTTTGGAACGACCTTAATATTTACCATTCTTTCTGCCGGCTGACCAAGAACTGTCACAAACATACTTAACAAAACAAACAGCCATGCTTCACGTAATTTACTAATCA
>JAHLFB010000153.1 GCA_018884025.1 Candidatus Phocaeicola faecipullorum | reverse complement strand
CCTGATTGTGTTCAGCCTATCTTCTTCGTTTGTGAAATATGGAATGTTTTCTTCATCACCTTTGTAGTACTGAGTGTACATATCGATATAGCACTTGAAACTCTCTTTCAGGGTAGAAGGAATCCTTAAAGTTGTCGTTACATAACCGGTCTTCAGCTTGGGGCCCGCACCTGCCCTTTTACCACCACGCTTGTCATTAATAATCTTCTCAATATCCCAGGCTGTAAGATTAGTTTTAGGGAGCGAGATTTCCTCACCTTTTGTTGTCATCGCATAATATATATCAGAAAGCCATCTCTTCCAGACCTTTGTAATCTGTCCAGTGAAATACAGGCGAAGAAACTCTTTGGTTAGATGGTTGTCAGGCAGTTTTCCAACAGGAGTTACACCGTTTTCTTCAATAAAGACATCCACATCAATATTATATTTTTCAACTAGTTCAAATTTATTTTCCATATAAGCTAATTTATGTGGTTTGGGACAAAAATAGTAAATTTTGATTATGTCACAAAATCAAAATTAAATAATTTGAACGTATTATGTTGTAAAATTTATTGTAAAAAAAAAGACTTGCCTATCCCATCAGGAATCAAGCAAGCCTACAGCATGAGCGCACAATGAATCAGTCTTTCAAAGAGTATGTCTTCACTATCTTCTTACCTACTTTTTCTGTAGAGAAGGAAAGTTTGTCTTCCTTAGACAACCAACCGATAGCAGCCCAGAACTCTGCATCTGAAAGTTTGGATTCCTTTTTAAGGTGTGAAAGTTCAACACTCTTTTTACCATCGAGAATATGCCAGATAACGCCGGCATTCTGACCAATTAATACCTGTTCCATATTGAAATTGATTAAATAAATAATGAAAAGTAAAAAAATGAGGAAATGTCTATCACAACCTGGAAAGGATACGATAGACGTGCCGCAGATGCAGCTATAAACTTAAATTATAATGTGCTTTGATTTACTGTCAAGAATATAAGAGATGAAAAGGGAATAACAGTATTGGAGTGTTATAAGTGTCTTATAACGAGGCAAAGATACAGAAATTTTCTATCATCAAAGAAAAATTGAAAAGAAAAAGCGGTTAAGTTGCCTTAACCGCCCAGAGCCATGCACGTCTTCCGTAATAGGCTATTACCAGAACCTCCACCTGAGTTTCATAAAATTACGAAGAACATCTGACAAAAGCAAATAATTGATGGATAACTTAAAAATATAACCATTTAAATTATCATCATCAGGAGAAAATATTAGTTTTGTAATAACGAAGTAAATCAGCTATTTTTCTTCTTCCTCCCTGGTCTGATTTCTCTGCTAATGTATATACTTCTTTACAATATTTGGTTATACCTGAAGGGGGAACCAATATTATTATAAAATAAGTTTTATAAACCCAAGATATAATTTATATGATACTGGACACAATGACAACAGAAGAGGTACTGAGAGAAATTAAATCAGACTCAAGGGAAGTAAAAGCCAGATGGAGAAAATTCTCTACTAAATTCAGGAAACTTATACTGAAAAGGCAGTCATTCCCATGGCTTTGGGAGACTACTATAAAAACAAAGAAATATAACGAATGGTACATATCATTTTATGCCGAATCAAAAAAAGAGGTTGGTATAATAAATGCAACATTCAATATGATATTCAAGTATAAAGGTCAACTGCTGACCGGTACGGTTAAAGGAGACGAAGCCTTTATTTTTTCTGGTCACTTCTTTGACAGATACAAGGAAAGGTTCTTCAAAATACATAAGGAAAACCGTCTTATTACTGACAAAGATATAATGAAGGTGTTCTTCATTTTCAACAGTAACTGCTGGTTCTGCGACAAAGAAAAAGAGGATAATATCAGGGGATTCTGCTATGACGGTATTCTCTTAGGAGACTGGTTTGGAGGAGAAGGAGGTATTGTTAAAACATTCATATCAAGACAGGAAATGAAGATAAACCAGTTTGCAGAGTATTTTGAAATCTTCAAAATGTGGATTATAGAGGACATGTTCAAAGCAAGAAAAGGGTTTGAGTTAGAAAAGGAACTGATAAAATACATACCAGACACATATTTTAAACATGAAGAGTGGGACAAGTTCTTGTTTGAGCGAGATAATCAAAGACTGATAAAGGCGGCAGAAGAATGTCAGGAGATATACATAAAGAACATGGATGAATACAATAGATGCCTTAAAATGATTGATACAACCTATCTCAATATGGCAGAAAAGAAATTATAAGGTTGGCAGGAGTAACCATACTAAATTCATTAACAATACAATAACATAGTGATAACTTACAGAGAAAGAGAACGAACATATCTTTACCGAAAAAGGAAAAGATATGAATGCCATAATGAAAGCCATAAAGAAGTACAAGATAAGAAGACTATATAGAAAGTTAAAGAACGAACCTGTATATCCGTCTTGCTGTATAGTCACGATAAATGAGAAAGGCAAAAAAGAAATCTACATGATGTTATAAATTTCTTTTCAGAAACTCGTAGGAAGATATTGCAAACACGTACATTTGTATCAGTTAAACAAAATAAGAGTACACAGCAAACTTTTCCAGCCGTGAGGTCCGAGTTTTTCAAATGATAACTCTAAAGAGCATCCACAGAAGGGTGCTCTTTAGTTTTTCAAATGGATTAATATGCTTTAAAACAGAGAATATTAAGTCTGATTTTCTTTTAAAATCACTATATTGGAGTTGTAATAAGACCATACACCTTTGAATAAATACATTAAAAATAGCTCTAATGATGCAAGATAACCGTGAGGTTAAAAGTGTCATGCAAGCCCTCCAATGAGGGCTTGTTTTATTTTTTAATATTGCGTATATTTGTGATGTAGGATAAAGACAGTATTCCTTTTAAACAATCCTTCTCGGGTGTGCTTGATATCCTATGCCCTCTGTCTGTCAGAGGGCTTTTTTATTTAACCGTGATGACATCATCGAGGTTGGTGGTGTACTGCTTGCTGATGTGTTCGCATTTGAGGTGCCACGATTTGTCTGTGGTGCCCTGGACTGCTACCTTTATTGTGTTGTGGCCGTTCTTGCGGTTGATGGCATCTATGGCAGCGGCCAAGCGTGACTGCTTCTCACGGTCAATGGTGTCGAAAAGGTTGGTCTGTATGGCAGAATCAGGAACTATGTTCCAGACAATGACACCGGCTTTCTTGTACTGGTAACCGCCTTCTTTGCGGAAATCCATGCGGAGTGCCCAGACTGCGGTACTTACAAGTTCCTGAAGGTCATTTGTAGGTACTTGCAGGTGAATGGTACGGTTGATGCAGTGTTGTGGAAGATCAAGACGGAAACGGCTGGTATAGGCGAAGACTGTTATCTCTGTACAGCAGCTGTGCTGCATACGGAGCTTACGGACACATTCGGAAGAAAAGTTGGCGACTGCTTCCTCTAAGCTGGAGAGTTCTGACAGACCAGAGTCAGGGAAACTGCGGCTGGTACAGATACTTTTCTTCTGAGGCAGTTCCTCGACATCGATACAAGATTCACCACGAAGCTCCTTCCAAGTGCGGACACCGGTTATTGTAAGTAATTTTCGCACAAAACTCTCGCTTTTCTGAGTGAAATCTAAGGCGGTATTTATACCATAATAGCGCAGCTTATCCAAGCTCCGATGGCCGATACCCCAGACTTCGCCAATTTCGAACCTTTGTAAAGCTTTGATTCGTTTATCTTCCGTATCAATGATACAAACACCTCCATAACCCTTGTACTTTTTCCCGTATCTGCTTGCCACCTTCGCCAGAGTCTTTGTCGGTGCAATGCCCATTGTAACCGGGATGCCTGTACCCTTTCCGATGGTCTTTACAATCTTCCGACCGTAGGAAACCAGTTTCTCCCCTTCTCCGAAGCCTGAGAGATCCAGGAACGCTTCATC